>JAKSTJ010000038.1 GCA_024402635.1 Treponema sp.
AAACTGCTTCACCAGCTTCTGCATCTTCACCTGACCAGTAGTCAGCAAGAATAACACTCATTCCACCGAAATCATAAGGTTTTCCTGTTGCCGGGTCAATTTGTATTTCGTACCTGTTATTATACTTGTTTATATAATGAATTAGTTGTGGAGCTGCAGTTGTAATATTTGTCTGTTTTAATCTAGATATGAATTTTTTATCATAATTCTTTTTTGATAAAATCTTGTCGATTTCATATTTATTACAATCTAATAAACCTGACAATATGGAGCAGGTATTTATAGATATAGTATAATCTTTATCGTCTATTATATCGCAGATATCTTGACTAAGATTAGTAAAGTAAACAGTAGAATTACCAAAAGTTTTTTCAGAAACAGCAACTTTGGTTTGGTCGGAGTTTCTAATCAGGCTAAAGTCTATATTATAAAAACAAGATAATGCTGAATGATATTTTTGAGTTCCGTTTTCAAAATAAATAGTTCCAGGAGAAGGGGTGTTTGAAATTAATTTTTGTGGCCATTGGGTTAAATCATCTGTTTCATTGTATTTAATACGCTTTAAGCCTTTCATTACTATATCATACATTTTTTTCATATTTATCAGTTTGTTTATAAGTAATATCTGTTTTGTATGTATAGGTACGATTTGAATAATTTATTTTATCTAATTTTAAATAATTGACAGAGATTTCCCATGGGCTTTCAGCACTCCAGTAATTTTCAAATTCTAATAAAATGGAAGTCCATATATCATGTATCTCAAATATGTGATTTTTCCGTTTGCCAAAAGTACCTTCTGATATAAAATCTGATAATCTCTTGTATTCAATATTACAAGTTATAGAATTTGAATCATTAGTCAGTTGCCCATCAAAATATTCACCCAGGGCATGAATAAATTTACCTTCTGATTCATATTTTCTTCCTGCATGCAGATGATTTATTCCTTGAGAGAATATATTAAATGCAGAAAAACAAATCATAAAAATAATTGCAAATATTTTTTTCAAGTGCAGCTCCTTGTATCTTGTATATATTAATTTTAATAATGTTTTAATTTTTTTCAATGAAATACAAGGTTTAAAAACTCTGTTTTCTAAAGTTAGTTTATTCAATAATCAAATGATTTACTGTTAAAGGTTCTAGTTCAATTGTAAGAATTCCCTTTTTAATAGAATAAACCGGTTCAGTTTTATGAATTTCTGGTCCAGAATTATCTAAAGTGTACATTTCGATTTCAGAAACAGAATTTTCCAGGTTGATTTTAACAGTTGTTTTTTCGTGAATGTTTTTGTTATTCAAAATAATATGGAATTTTCCATCTTCTTCGTTTTTTGCTGCAAAAGCTGAAACTGTATAATCGTCTTCTGAAGTTAAAGGAACTAATTTATCTCCAAAATAGCTGCCATTACTGTCATAATTAGTATACATGTTAATAGCCGCGAATTGATATTCACTGTTCTCAAAGGCCCAGATTGATGCAAAGTATACTTCCTGTTGGACTAACAGTCCCAAAAAATCGGATTGGGCAATTGCTCCAGAAATATGTTTTCCGCCGCCAAAATTATATTCAGTAAAACCGAGTTTTGTTCCAGGATAGAAGGTGTCGATTGACTTTTTGATGTTTGGAAGAAGAGGGAAGAATTTTGCTCCTGTATCCATAATCCAGCTTTTTTCTTTATAATCTGCATCATACAAACTGCGAACTGCATTGATTCTTGCTTTGATACAATCATCATTGTCAAAATGTTCACAGGTTCTTTTTCCACAGGCACCTTTTGCTTCTGTATAGTAATGCAAATCAAGAACATCAAGAAGTCGTTTTCCGTAAGTTTCTTCGGCTTCTTTCATTTTATCCAGATAGTAATCAATGAACCAGTTATAACGATATGCAGATTTTATCTGTAACAATGACCAGTCTGAACCTAACGAACAATAGGCAGAATAACCGAAAAGTGAAGGTCCGAATATTTCAGCACCAGAATCAAAATCTTTTACAGTAGCAGCAAGATCAATAGATTTAGCAATTAAGTCTTCTGCTTTAATTGGTTCTCTTTGAATCAGGGAATGAGTGTGCTGCCATAAAGCCGGTTCATTGTCCAAAGCATAGGCCTTAATTCCAGTTTCTGAATCTGATTTGCCAATAAGATAATCAAGATAGTTCAGATATTCGTCAGTATAAACCACATTATCTGTAGTATCTGGAAATATTTCAAATTCTCCGTTTTTTCTATTTACGATTTTGCACCAGTCGTTGCTGTCAAGAGCATTATCAACGGTCATTTCTCCGTCTTTATTTGCAACATAACCTGCCATTTGAAGAGTAAGAAGTGTATATGGAATGTTGTGTTCCAAAGCATCATCAGCCATATTTAAGGCAGGTCCACCAGAACATTGTCGGTAATGGGAACGGATTGATTGTGTCATATAATTATCTGATTGATTATACCAGTCAGCGCCTGCATTTGATTTATTTGTTTCCCAGTTGTATGCAGTCATTCTGTTTCCTCCAAGTCTGATTGATTTTGGGTGAACAATCTCTAAATCTGCTCTGTCGTTTACACCAAAAATATAAGGAGAAATACTCTTTACCGGCTGATCATAATTGATTTGAATCTTTAATCCTTCCGAATCTGATTCAGTTTTACAAGAACAAAGTCCAATAATAAAAAGGCTTATAATTAATGTTAATATTTTTTTCATATATTATAATCAGTTTATCATATTTAAGTAAAAAGACAAATTATATTTAAGTAAAATTACTTAATATATATAATCAGCAAGTATTTTAAATTTTGTTAAAGTTTATCGGCAATATCGTAAATTAATTTCTCTGATTTTTCCCAGCCTAAACATGGGTCAGTAATTGATTTTCCGTAAACGCCTTCACCAATTTTCTGGCAGCCGTCTTCTATATAACTTTCAATCATAAAGCCTTTTACAAGTTTTCTAATATCTTCGCTGTGAGCCATAGAATTTAGAACATCCATTACAATACGAGGCTGTTCCAAAGGTTTTTTGTTTGAATTTGAATGGTTTGTGTCAATAATTGCGGCAGGATTTGCCAGTTCTCGAGAAGCATAAGCATCGCAAAGACGAATAAGATCTTCATAATGATAGTTCTGCTGATTGTTTCCATGCTTATTAGTTGAACCGCGGAGAATTGCATGAGCTGTATTGTTTCCACCAGAATGAACTTCCCATCCACGGTAGATGAAAGTGTGCTGATGCTGAGCAGCCTGAATAGCATTCATCATTACAGCGTAATCACCAGAAGTAGGGTTCTTCATTCCAACAGGAACTTCAATACCAGAAGCTACAAGGCGGTGTTCCTGATTTTCGACAGAACGGGCACCAACAGCAACATAACCAAGAATATCATCAAGATACTGATAATTATCTGGGTAAAGCATTTCATCAGCAAAAACAAAGCCTGTTTCTTCTACAGCTTTCATATGGAGACGGCGGCAGGCAACAAGACCTTTGAACATATCAGGTTTCTGATTTGGATCAGGCTGATGAAGAAGTCCTTTGTATCCTTCGCCAGTTGTACGAGGTTTATTAGTATAAATACGAGGAACAAGAAGAATCTTATCTTTAACTTTTTCCTGAACAGTAACAAGACGGCCCATATAATCAAGAACTGCATCTTCACGATCAGCAGAACAGGGACCAATAATCAAAATCATCTTGTTTGAACGGCCTTCAAAAACAGCCTTAACTTCAGCTCGTTTTTCTTCAACAATTTTACTTACTTTTCCTGTTACGGGATACTGTTCCTTTACTTCTGCAGGAATTGCCAGTCTTCTTTCGAAATCCATATTCATATTTATTACTCCTTATAATTAATACCGGTTTTAGAAAAATGAAAAATTACCTTGCAAATTGCAAAAAAAAACGGCTCCATTCGATAAAGAATAGAACCGTTTTATTATGTAACTTCGTTGTCTATACTTCATCGAGCTATTTTTAAATTACTAAAGTAATAAAAGGAAAAAGCCTTAAATGAGAAGAAAGAAAAATATACGAAGTTGAATAATTTGTTCATAGTTACAAGAAATATGTTACTCCTGACTGTTGTTATTGTCAATAGAATCATGTTTAATGAACTTGATATTTTTAATTCTTTTGATATGAAAAACCTAAAGCTTTAGATAATATAACTCCCTATAATATGTATTCTGTCCACCAAAATATTAAAAAGTATACTAAATAATACAGTATACTCTATTTTATTGCTTTATTTGGACAAATATCCTTACATTCACCACAACGTATACAATCAATTGAGTTTGGATTTTTATAAACCTTAATATTAAGCTTACAATTCTTTTGACAGGCACCACACTCTGTACATTTTTCTGAATCAATATGATATCTGTAAATGGAAACTTTATTAAAAACACCATAAATTGCACCAAGTGGACAAATATATCTGCAAAATGGACGGTAAATAATTATTGAAACTAATACTGTAAAAATTAATATTGCAATTTTCCATTTATACAGAAATCCAATAGCACTTCTCATTGATTCATTTAATAAAACCAATGGTATTCCGCCTTCTAAAGTTCCTGCCGGACAAATGTATTTACAGAACCATGGATCTCCCAATCCGGTAAAATCTACAATAACCATTGGAAGTAAAATTACAAATATGGCAAGGATTACAAATCTGAAATATCGCAGGAATTTTTCTCCTGGTAATGTACGGATTTTCTTTATAAAAGGAATTTTAAATAATAAATCCTGAACAAGACCAAATGGACATAAAAAACCGCAGACAAATCGTCCTAAAACTGTTCCAACTACTACGAGAAATCCTATTACATAAAGAGCGATTTTATACTCACGGCTGTTTAATGTTGCCTGTAAAGCTCCAATTGGACAAGATCCTAAGGCTCCAGGGCATGAATAACAGTTTAATCCGGGAACGCATAAATATTTTGTGCTTCCTTTGAAAATTTTTCCGTGAGCAAAACCTTTTATATAACCGTTTGATAAAGCTGCAAATAATGCCTGAATCAGCAGTCTGATTTTTGATCGTTTTTTACCCAATTCCAATACACTCCATACAAACTCTTATGGCTTTTTCAAAAACGGTCTCAGCTTCACCTCTTAAAATTCCCAGCACCATCATAGTAATTCCGGTTATTAAAAGTGTGCAGCTGATTATTATTCTGATTTTTTTTGTCATTTTAATCATTTTAACAGTGAATCAATAATTTTTTTCCAGTCATCATAACTTCTGGAACCTGTATAAGCTTTTCCAACAATATTTCCTTTTGAATCTACGAAAATTGTAGTTGGAACTGCATAAATATCTTCTAAAATTCCATTAATAAGATTTGAATCTGGAACTATGTGAATATAATCGGCTCCTGTTGTTGTAACAATCTTTTTTGCAGATTCTACAGTTTTTGGAACCATCATTCCTCTGCTGTTTACTGAATCAACAACAATTCCAACTATCTGAAAATCTTTGTTGTTATACTGCTGGTTTAACTTTCCTAAATCCGGCATTTCTTTAATACAAGGGCCGCAAAAAGTTCCCCAGATATTTATCATTGTAAGTTTTGAATCTGCAAAAATTGATTCTGTAACATTTTTATTGTAAATATCTTTGGCAGTAAACTTTATTGATTGTGAAAAAGCCGAACTTCCTAATCCGATTAAAAGAATTAATCCTGCTAAAAGTGATTTTTTACTTCTGTTCATTATTATCTTCTCCTTTGTTGCTGCTGTGCTGCAGGTTTTTGTGTTTTTGTATTCTTGTTTTTATTTTTAGTATCAAATTTTACATCAAGATAGAAATTTTCAATTGGCTCATATCCTAATGGTGCTACAAGTTCATTCCAGTTTGATGGCAGTTTGATTTCAGTTGTAACATAACCTCCCCCTGGCATTGTCTGAATTTTATTTCTGCTGGAGTCTCCTGTTACAAGAATTGGAGTTTCTCCTTTATTCATACAGGCAATTGTATCAATTTTTTCATCTTTTATAAGAGGTTTGTACCAGTCTGGAACTTCTGTTAATTCAGCCTTCTCTTTTGCATCTTTTAAAAGTTTATTATATTCCTGTTCAAATGTCATCCGATTATTTTGCTGGCTTCCTGTGTTTGCCCAATATAATGCGTATGCTCTTAAGGCTAAAGGTCGTCTGGCAGCTTCTATAAGTGCATCTTCCAGCTGATCTTTTGATTTATATCTTTTTGCCAGATCTTTTGCTACGTATTCTGTTATGAATAATGTTCTATATACCTGAGCATTTGTGTTTCCAAGTCCATTCTGCTGTTTTTCAGTAATGTCAAAAGCTATAACATCTTTGATTTTTTCTGGATTAGTTGTTGAAGGTGTTACATTATTTCCCCAGGAAAGACATGAAGCATTAGTGATTGTATTGGCATTTACATCAAACCCCTGGGTTACATGATAAGGTTCCCATCCTAATTCTGCGCAGGCTTTATCATCTTCACTAAATGTAAATGGTGTTAAATATCCAAAACTTCCCATTCGGTTTTCTTTTATGTAGTATCCTCCAAGATTTAGCATACACAAATCAATAAAACGTCCTAAAGCCTTATTATTTGCTTCGCTAATCATTCCCTGCTGATTATCAATTCCTAACTGTCTTGCAAGGGGGCCGTTTAACCAGGCATATGGAGTCCATCCGTGGGTACTTGAAAGAGGTTTTCTCCATTCTCCGTTGTTCATTCCCTGGGCAAATGCTATACAAATTGGCATAAATTCTGCAGGAACACCAGACATAACTGCATTTGCGGCAACTGTATAAACTGTACATTCTCTATAAGCAACTGCAAGGGTTCCAATTACGTCAGAGGCTTTATATGGAGTAAATTTTAAATATTCCTGAATTTTTTCGTCTGTTGGTGGAATTACTGGCAATCCATCTGTCCAGTTATTGATTCTAAAATATTCCTGAACCTCTTCGAAAGTACCGTAATAAATTATTTCATCATAAGGACGTTTTCCTTCGTGAGCATATTCAGCAATTTCTTTTTGAGTAATTGGAGTTGTAAGTGCAGTTTTTATCTGAGGCCACAAAACTTTTCTTGCATTTTCTTTAAGTTCTTTCTGACTGTGAGATGCAAATGCTCCAGGATATTCAGCACTTCTTAAAACTGGAACTCCTCTATTCACTCCTGTTGAATGAATCTGTGCAGTAAAAGTTGGAGCTCCAACAGTCACAGTTGGTATTCCAATGTATTCTGCTGCAATTGAATTTCCGGTTTCTTTTGTTGTACAAAGACCGCAGCCACAGTTACCGGTAATTACAGCATCAATTTTAAGTTCTTTTAGTTTATCCTGGAAAGCTTTAGTTTTGTCTGTTGTGCCAAATACAGAAAAAGGTCCGGCTTGTCCAATATCATTGAACATATAGATTTTTGCATCAGGAAATTCTTCTTCAATGCATTTTTTTAGCTCATTGTGAGTTGTATTTGCCATAAAACTTCCACCAGCAAGAGCAATATTTTTACCTTTTAAAGTGGTTAGTCGTTTTGCCTGAGTAATCATTTTTACATCATGATAGCCTACTGGAGAAACTATAGGGTAAATTTGATTACCTTTTTCATCATTTTTAGGGACAAAACATACTCCATCTACACATTCTTCTTCATTTGTAGAATAAGTTATTGCAAAGCTTCCGTTTAATAGCAAAGTTGCAGCAACTGCAATGAAAAATAATTTTTTTGTCATATTAAGCAACTCCTTTTAGTAATTAAAACCAGATAATCTGATGGTTGTTACTTACTGTTTTAATAAAGATTTGTTATTAGAATAAATCAAGAGTGCTGTCTAAATATATTTTTTCTCGTACTTCAAGCTGAAATTCAGGTTTTGTCATATAATACAGAAGAAATTCTAAAATAAGCGCGCTTCCAAGACTTCTTCCTTCTATTTTAAAGTTTGTAAATCCCATTGGTAAATATTTATTTTTTATATCTTCTACCCCAATAAATCCTGGGTTTTTCATTGCTTTTGAAAAAACGTATCCATAGTTCGAGTCTGGTGCTTTACATTGATGATCTGGACATTTTTCTCCAAGATTTTTACGGCTTACGTTTTCATAACATTTTTTTCTATCTTTGCACTTAAACCAGCAGCATTCATTGCATAAAAATTCCACTTTTTTCATTTGTTCTGGTGTTAAACTGTCTAATAAATCATACTTTCTATTAAAACGGAAGTCAGGAACTATATAAAGAAAGTCTTTTCGGTTAGTTTCATCTATAAAATCCTTCCAATCTGTTATTACTTTTGTAGTTGATGACACAAAATAAAATTCTGGATATCTGTTTTTTATATATTCCAGCAGTAAATCTGAGTAAATAATAATGCCGTTTTTAACTTTAGAACTGTTTTCAAAAATCTGACATAAAAGATTGCATTTTTTATCTGAAAGATGCTCTTCTTTTAACAAAGAATTACTAAAGGTTAATCTGGAAGAAATATTAAATTCCTTCATCAATTCTACAACTTCTCTATAATTGTTTTCGCCAAAACCAACTCTTCCGCCACCCCAAAGACAATCGGAAGGCGATCCATAAATTGAACCAATATCACACCATTCGTAAAAATACTCCCGATGTTCCCGAAAAAGAGGAAGAAATATTCTATATAATTCATAAAATTCAAATAAACCGGGAAGATGATAGATTGCTTTTTCTGTAGTTTTCATATAATTCTTCTCTATTCTAACATAAATAATTGTTGAGAACAGATATTTTATGCTAAAATCGTTTTTATAAAATCAAAATCGGGAGATTTCTTATGAAATCAGATAGAAACAGGATTATTTTTAGAACAAGCATTGTTGGAATTATTGTAAATTTTCTTCTTGCTGGATTTAAGGCTATTTTTGGATGGCTTTCTAACTCTATAGCAATTACTTTGGACGCTGTAAACAATCTTACCGATGCTCTTTCCAGTGTTATTACCATTATTGGAACCTGGATTGCTAAAAAAGATCCTGATAAAAAACATCCTTTTGGGCACGGTAGAACCGAATATATTTCCACTCTTGCAATTGGTGTAATTATTGCTTATGCCGGAGTTACCGCTTTTATTGAATCTGTAAAAAATATTATAAATCCTTCTGTTCCTGAATATAGCAAAATTGTTTTAATTGTTCTTTCGGTTGCTTTAATTACAAAACTGTTTCTTGGATTATTCTTTATAAAGAATGGAAAAAAATCTAAATCTGATTCTCTGGTCGCTTCCGGTAAAGATGCTTTTTCAGATGCTTTGATTTCTATTGGAACTATTATTGCAGTTGTAGTTTATTTAATATGGCAGATTTCTCTCGAAGCTTATCTTGGTTTGATTATTTCTATTCTTATTATTAAATCTGGTGCAGAAATTCTAAAAGAAACAATTTCAAAGATTTTAGGTGAAGGAGCCAGCGTTGAACTGGTTAAAGCTGTAAAAAAGACTATAGTTTCTCACGAAGGAATTTCTGGCGCTTACGATTTAGTTTTCAATAATTATGGTCAGGATATTTATGTTGCTTCAGTTCATATTGAAGTTCCAGAAAATTATATTGCTAATGAAATTGATGTTCTTTCCCGACATTTAATTGAAGATGTATATAATGAACACAAAGTTCTTCTTACTGCAATTGGTGTTTATTCTTATAATACTTCAGATTCTGAAATTGTTGAAATGAGAGAAAAAGTTCGAAAAATTGCCCTTTCTCACGAACATGTAAATCAGATTCACGGATTTTACGTTGATACAAAAGAAAAAGTCATTCGTTTTGATATGGTTATTTCTTTTGATGAAAAAAATCGTGGCGAGTTATATAGACATGTTATTGAAGATTTGAAAAAAGAATTTCAGGATTATGAAATCAGTGCCAATATGGATTCTGATTTTAATGAAATCTAACAGAATATTAGAAAAATTATTAGAAAAAATATTAGCACTTTGCAAAAAAACTGTTTAACGGCCTGTAAATGATTTTACTCTTCAAAAGTAATTTCATTATAGGCCATTTTTCTTCTTCCGGTTTCAGGACTCTGCTGATAAGAATAATACATTCTTACAGTTTTTCCTCCAGTTTTATCCCCTTCTTCGCTGATTAAATTTGGATACCACACAGGATTTGAACTGCTTCCTAAAATCTTTTCTGGCGAGCTCCAGTTTATTCCATCATCACTAAAACTTATATAAATTTCTTTTCCCCAGGAACCGTATACCATTACCCATTTATTCAAGTAGTCGTTCCACATTACAGAAGGATTACAGCCTGGAACTGATTTTAAATTGGCCAATGCATAATCTTTACTGCCCTTTAATGAAGAATCACAACCATATCCAGAAAAACTGTTTCCATCCCACTTTTTCCAGGTACCAGGTTTTCCCTGAGAATCATAGGATGCTGCCAGACACAATCTGTTTATTCCAAAAAGTCCAGTTTTTGCCTGATAATAACAAAGCCATCTTTCATTAAAATGATCCCATATTACACAGGCATCACCTAAACCAGTCCAGCCTTTTTCACCTTTTGGTTCTGGTGCAAGAATAATTGGTGCAGTATCTTTCCAGGTTTTTCCATAATCACTGCTGTATGTAACACCAATTGATTTGTGAGCAGTACCATCATTATCCCAATGACTTTCTCCATGGAAAAAACCGACATAATTTCCATTTTCATCCAATGGAAATACTCCAATAAACCAGGAACCGTTTTCGTTGAAATTCTCAATGAAAGATTTTCCTTTTCCAAAAACCGCATTTGATTCTTTTACAGAGGAATAATGATCTTCTGGCCAGACAGACTTGTTTTCCGTAAGAATATCAACGGCTTCTCCCCAGAACAATTGCCAGATGTCACCTTTTTTAACAAGATTCAATTTTCCATCTGGCCAGTATCCTGAAAAATATACTCCCGCTGGTTCCTTTAAAACTTTTGTACTGCCTAAAGTAACTTTAGAACTTACAGTTGGTTGACATGATGTTAACAAAAGTAGACTAAAAATAGGTAAAATCTTATAAACTCTCTTCATTTTTTATAAATCTCCTTATTATCTGGTACAAGCATTTACAATTTTATCAACATTTTCAAAATATGGAGTTATTGAACCTGTTCTTGAACTTGTAAATACAACAATTAAATCCAGCTGAGGAACAACGAATATATATTGTCCACCAAATCCCTGTGCATTATATCCAAGATAACCGGCTTTTCCATAATTCTTGAGCCACCACTGATAACCGTATCTGGAACCAGTAGAAGGTCTTCTTGATTTTAAAGAAGTTGATTCTTTTACCCATCTTTTTGGAACAACCTGCTGTCCTTCCCAAACTCCATCGTTTAAGAATAAAAGTCCAAATCTTGCCATATCATAAGCGGTCATATGAAAACCATTACCGCCATCACCAATTCCCTGTGGATCTGTATCTAAATAAGCCGAAGTAATTCCAATTTTGTCAAAAATCTGCTCTTTTGCGTATTCTTCTAAAGTTTTTCCAGTTACCTTTTCCAGGATTGCTCCAAGAATATGAGAGTTTCCTGTTGAATATTCAAAATAAGCTCCAGGATTTGCAGTCATTGGCCTTGAAAGAATATAATCAATCCAATTTTCTGAAGTTCTCCATTCATTCCAGATTTTACTGTCAGTTCCAATTAAACCGGAAGTGTTGTTTAAAAATTGTTTTATGGTGATTAACTTCATATTTTTGTATTTTGCATTTTTTAATTCAGGCAGATAATCAGCAGCATAATCATTTTCACTTCCGATTAAACCCTGGTCAATTGCAATTCCTACTAAAGCTCCGGTAATACTTTTAGAAACTGATTGCAAAGAAAAAACGCTTTTATTGTTATATCCAGTGTTAAAAAATTCACTGATAATAACTCCATCCCGAATTACTACACAGGAATGAACATCTTTTGATAATGAATTTAATACTTTATTGATTGAAGTTGAATTAGCTTTATGTTCTTCTGGGGTTGAATACTTCCATATCCAGTTAGATTGTCCAAAAAATGAGACAGTCATTAACATAAACAGTGCAACAGTAAGAATTTTTTTCATATTTTTACCTTTTATATGTACAATTCAGTTTAATTTTACTACCAACTCTTTTTTATTAGCAAGTCAAAATTATAAAAATTTGATTTTTTACAAATAAAATGATATTTTTTTCATATGTCAGAGCAATTTTCACGAATCGAATTATTATTAGGAAATGAATCTATAGAAAATCTTCATAAAGCAAGAGTTGCAGTTTTTGGTGTTGGTGGTGTTGGAGGTTTTACTGTTGAAGCTTTAGTTCGTTCTGGCATTCAGCATATTGATATTATTGATAATGATACAGTTTGTCTTTCAAATTTAAACCGTCAGATTATTGCCCTTCACTCAACAATTGGTAAATACAAAGTTGATGTTATGAAAGAAAGAATTTTAGATATTAATCCAGAAGCTGAAGTAAACGTATATAAATGTTTTTATTTACCAGAAACTAAAAATCAGTTTGATTTTACAAAATATGATTATGTTGTTGATGCAGTTGATACAGTTACTGCAAAATTACAGCTAATTATACAGGCAAAAGAAGCTGGTACTAAAATTATAAGTTGTATGGGAGCTGGTAATAAACTGGATCCAACTCAATTTGAAATTACTGATATTTCTAAAACTTCGGTTTGTCCTTTAGCACGAGTAATGCGCCAGGAATGTAAAAAACGAGGCATAAAAGATGTAAAAGTCCTTTATTCAAAAGAAAAATCCTTGAGTCCATTAGATAAAGAACACAAGGATATTCCTGGAAGCACTGCATTTGTTCCTTCTGTAGCAGGATTAATTATTGCAGGTGAAATTATAAAAGACTTAACTCGAGAATCTTTTAACAAAATTCGTTCACAAAGTTAGATTTATTCGTCTTTGTACAACTCTTCGATTTTATCTTTATAAATTTCAGCAATTCGATAGCGCATAATTTCCTGTTTTGCAGAAAGTTCTACTCCAACTTCAAATGGTTTTGACAGGAAAGCAAATCGATTTACTCTTTCAAAAAGCTTAAATCCATTTTTAGGATTGATTAACTCGCCTATTTCAGTTTCAAATAATTTTTTAATTTCTGAAGTTTTTAAAAGTTCTTCATAATTTTCATAAAATAAACCGTTTGTTGAAGCATAATTCTGAATTTCTTCTTCATCAGGTAAAATAAGTGCAGAAATAAATCGTTTATCCTGTCCAACTATAACTGAAGATTTTATATAGCGGGATTCTGATAATTTCATTTCGATTGGGAGAGGTTCAAGATTTTCTCCTCCGCGAAGTACAATTGTATCTTTAATACGGCCGCGAATCTTTAGTTCGTTATGAATTGTCATAATTGCAAGGTCGCCTGTATGAAGCCATCCGTCTGAAGTAAAAGCTTCTGCAGTTTTTTCAGGATTTTTATAATATCCTTTCATAACTGTAAGACCCTTAATCTGAAGTTCCCCTTCTTTTCCACGACCTAAAACAAATCCGTCATGATCAGCAATTCGAACCTGAACTCCTCTGATTGGAGAACCAATTGTTCCAAAAATTGGACATGCAAAAGGACGAACGCAAACAACTGGAGCAGTTTCTGTCATTCCGAAACCTTCTACCAGTTTAATTCCGATTGCCCAGAAAAATTCATCAATATTTGGAGGAAGTGCACCACCGCCTGCTACACCTCCGCGGAAATTATTTCCAAGCATATCTTTGATTTTTCTAAATACAAGAAGATTTCCTAATCCGTAAAGAGGCCACATTAAAAGCCATGGAATAATAAACAAAAGTGACCACCAGAATCCATGATAGCTTGTAAAACAAGGATTCTTATTGAACATCTTTCGCTGCATTCTTTTATGAATAATTGCAACTTTTGTAAAGAAATTGAACATTTTGTATACAATTCCGCCGGTTTTACGCATTTTCTTAAGAATACCGTCGTAAATTGCTTCAAATACACGTGGAACTGCAGGAAGAATAGAAGGATTCATCTTCTTAAAGTCAGCAAGAAGGATTGATCCAATTGGTTTTGAATAAACAATTGATAACCCCTGAATCATCATTATATATTCAACTTCTCGTTCAAAAACATGCCAGATTGGAAGAACAGATAAAGCTCTTTCTCCAGGATTTCCAAAAATTCGTTCGCAAAGTTCATCAAGCTGGGCAAGAAAATTCTGATGAATAAGCATTACACCTTTTGGAGTTCCAGTTGTTCCTGAAGTAAAAATAAGTGTTGCAAGATCTTCTGATTTACCTTTTTCAAGTTCAGCTTCCACTGCTCCCGGATTATGATTTCTCCAAGCCTGACCTGCATTTCTTAATTCTGTAAAATCCAGAAGTTCAAATCCGGCATTTTTAATAGATTCCAATACTTCTGGTTTTTCAATTTTATCAAAACTTATAAGAGTTTTTACTTTAGGAAGTTTATCTTTTAAGCTGGCAATTTTATTTGCCTGTGCATAATTTTCTACGATTACAATTTCACATTCTGTAAGTGCAAGAATTTTTTCAAGATCGATTAAGGAAGCATCACAACCACGAGGAACATCAACAGCACCAATGGACATAATTCCAATTGATGCATGCTGCCATTCAGGACGATTATCTGCAATAATAGCAATATTCTGAGAACGTTTTACACCAATAGAGATTAAAGCTGCTCCAAAATCAAGGGCATATTGAAACATTTCCTTGTAAGTGATTGATTCAAATTCTCCGTTTGGTAAACGTCGAAACTGAGCAGTATATTCCGGCCATTTTTTTACTACATCACGAATCATTTTTGGAACTGTGTAAGATGAATCAAAAACCATAAAAAACCTCTTGTAGTGGTTAAATTGACATTTAACGAATATTTGTCAGTCTATTTTCAGTATAAATGGTAATCAGGAATAAAACAAGAATAAAAAATATAGAAAAATTGTATAAAATAGTAATCTTTTTTAGACATCACTTTCTAATATTTTAATAGATTGCAGAATTACCTGATCTCCTGTTAATGCAACATACAGATTCTTAAAATCATTTGTGATGGTTGTAACATTATCAAGAATAAGACCACCGCATTCTGTATGAAATAATATTTGGTTTCTTTCCCGTTTTATAGAAATAGTTATATCTCGCCCTCTTTTATTACCAGCCTTCCAATGATTCCAGTTTTCAAATTCTTGAGTCTTTTTAATTGTATGGAAATTAGTAGAATATGAATCATCCTGCCAGCTTTCACCATCTAGTCGAATAAAGGATAATTCTCTGTAATTTTTGCCATATATTTTTCCATCATCAGATTCAAATATAATAACAAAGGGACAATGCCAGATTAAACGGGCAGATGGTAAACTCTTTGTATGAAATGAAAGTTTAAGAAATTTGTTTAAAGGAATACTTTCAGAGTTTGTAGTTCTCCAATTTTCCACCTGTATATTAGGTATATCACCATCAGGTTTTGTAAAGTATTTAATTTCATCGGCAATTCTTGGAATAAGTTCTGTCGGATAAATTTCGGAGCTTCTTTCATCTGTAATATCACGGATATAACATTTTTTTCCTGTTATGCCAATAAAAGCAAATCGTGCCCCATCTGAAACCACTATTGTTGCGTTGATTTCGGTATAACCATCATTTATATAAAGAAGAACATGATCTTTTCTTTTTACAGCTGTTACAGTAATATCCAGTTGTTCTTCTATATCGTTTGTTCTTTCCTTTAACTGTTTTATATCTACTTCAACTTTTCGCGAATTTTCTGCTTTGTATTTTCCATTGACACAAATTGAAAAATATTCTGTATATGCATAGAATTTTTTCTCCTGTTCCTCAATGTGAACACGGCTGTCTACTGCATCAAACAGAATAAACACAGGAAGATTTTCAGGTCCTTCTGCTAACTTTTCAGATTTCATTTTGATAGTCAGTTTAAATGGATTAACAGGAATTCCAGAATAATTGTTGTTATATGCTCCTGTGCAGTACAATTCATTAGAATTCTTATTCTGTTTCTTTTTATAATATTTATCTTCATCAATTATTTTTATCATAATCGATGCAAATTTCGGATCAAATTGACGACCAGAACCCTTTAAAATTTCAGTACGTACTACATTTTGCGGAAGAGGATCTCGATAACTTCGGCTTGAGGTCATTGCATCATATGCATCAGCAACTGCAATAATACGGGCATAAAGTGGAATATCTGTTGCTTTTAATCTTTCTGGATAACCAAGCCCGTCATATCGTTCATGATGATATTTGGCACCCATTGTAAGATATGGAAGTTTTCTGATATGAGCAAGAATTTCTCGACCCAGAATTGGATGCTGCTGAATAAGTTGAAATTCTTCATCAGATAATTTTTCTTTTTTATTTAAAATCCAGTCAGGAATACCAATTTTTCCAACATCATGTAAAAGAGCGGAAAAATAGACTTTTTCACAGTCTTCTTTTGATAATCCTGCTGTTTCAGCAATCTGCCGGGAATACTGAGCAACTCTAATAGAATGCCCGTGAGTATATTCATCTTTCGCATCTATTGCACTTGCTAAAGTTTCTGTAATCTGAACAAACATCTCTTTCATTTCAATAACTTCTGACGTTTTCTGTTTATCCAGACAAATATCAATGTACATAATAGATGCACATATTGTAATACCTGCTAATAAAAATGACCCGCCATAAATAATCTGTAAAATTATAAATATGATTCCAGGAGTCATTGAATAAAGCCCGATAAATGCCGATTTTCTTTTTGTTTTATTAAAACAGCAGATAATTAACCAGATCATATTCATAAACAAATATAAATAAGCAATTAATCCCTGGAGGAAGAAAAAATCACCACGGAAATAAGTATTTGATTCTATCCAGAATAACCAGCCGGTAAATTTGTTTATTATACATAACGGAATTGTTAGAAAAACGGGAATTGATAAAAGAATTACTTTTAATCGGGAATTTACAATTCTACTGTTCATAAATTTCAAAAGAAACAGAAACCAGAAGAACATAGTAGAAGTCATTAATACAATTGCTATTGAATATAGCCAGTAAATTACTTCAGAATTGAATATGTGGATTTTAGTTTCGTAATAACGAATGGGAATGTTTACAACTAAGAAAAGATTTAAAGAAATAATAAATGTAAAGAAATAGTTCATTCCTTTTCTTATTAGGGAAAAACATTTTCTTCCTAAAAGAATACTGATGGCTAAAAGAACATATTCTAACGCCATTGCTTGAATTGAACTAATTTCTACATTCATTAAAAGTCATCAATCCTTTTTTATAAAAGCTGTAATGAATTTATTTTTGATTAAAACATTCCGGAAGATTTCCATTCTGTTTTAATCAAAAATAAACGATTTTATTAAAAGACGGTGTCTAATTTATTAGAATATTTCATAAACAATAAAACCAATACCAACATATGGTCTGATATCTACTGTTGAACAATTTGACAATTCTGCATTAGTATCGTGAATAGAATTATATGTTAATGCAAAATTATAGGCACCTTTTGCACCAGCATTTAAATATACATACTTAAATGGAACCCAGCGTGCACCTAAATCAAATGCAACTCCTGTATAATTAATTATTTGTCCATCAGTATCTTTAAAATCATAATATCCAAGATTTAAACCAACTGCAGCTGTAATCTGAACTGTTTCAGAATAATTATATTTATATGCAAGTCCAAAAGAAACGTCAAAGAGGAATCCTTGTGTTGGCATTGCATTATTTGAAATTGTTGCATATGGGAAGTTATAACCAAAATTCGCATATACACCTAAATTTCCTAAGGCATAAAATGTAACATCAAGATTAAATCCCTGCGATAACTGAGTAAAACCTGAATCAGGAACATAATTATTTGTATTAAAAATATTTGCATCCTGATCATAAGAAAGATCTACATATGTTTCAAATTCTATAGCAAAAACTGAAGTTGAAACAAATAATGCGGCTAAAATTGCTAAGATTTTTTTCATAAATTGTTCTCCTTTTTTATAAGTTTAACAATATTCCTTTAAGATTATTCCTTTGCCTGACGAGTACCTTTCATTTCTGCAACGATATCATTGTTTACAACTTTAAGAACAATTTCGTAATCAATGTCACCTGCAATAGCAAATATATCATTAGAAGTACCGACTATAGTTACAGAAGAAGCATCAGTTGGAGATAGTTTTACTATAGGTCTATCTTCCAAAGCACGATTTCCGTAGTTATAAGTATAGCCTTCAGTACTTGAAACATAAATCTTATAATATTTTAATGTTTCAAATTTATCGCTGACTTTTACTGCTGCAGAATTTGCAACCTGGTTATAATCAAATTTGTTTTCACCAGGAACATACTGACCGTCTTCCTGAACCATTTCTACTACATAGAAATAAATGTTTTTGCCATCAAGTCTTGAATCAGTACTGGTAACTTTAAGAGTCTGATTTTTTCCAAATAATGCGCCACCTAAAGCATCTAATAAACCTGCACAACCTGTAAAAGAAACTGCCATAACTAATGAAGCAACAGTTGCAAATAATAATCTTGTAATTTTTTTCATTTTTTTCTCCTTTTTTTTATTGAATATAAGATTATACTATGGTGAATTATAAAAATCAAACAAAAATTATTATCTGACTTACTCCAAAGTGATTAGGGAAATACTATTGTAATAAGTATGCAAAAATGATAATATTATAGAAGATAGTGACAAAGAGGTCACAGATAATTCTTTATGCTAAATGGCATGAGGCAGTATCTGTGACCTCTTTTTTTGTTTAACAAGATTTTCAAGAGGTCAAAATTATGTCTAAATTTATTTTTGTTACAGGTGGAGTTGTTTCAGGACTTGGAAAAGGAATTACAGCAGCCAGTTTAGGCCGTTTGCTGAAATGTCGTGGTTTAAAAATTGCTTCTCAAAAATTGGATCCTTATATGAATGTTGATCCAGGAACTATGTCTCCTTTTCAGCACGGAGAAGTATTTGTAACAGAAGATGGTGCAGAAACTGACCTTGACTTGGGCCATTATGAACGCTTTATTGATGAAAATCTTACAAAATATTCAAATTTAACTAGTGGACGTGTTTACTGGAATGTTTTAAATAAAGAACGTCATGGAGATTATCTTGGACAGACAGTTCAGATAATTCCTCATGTAACTAACGAAATAAAAGATTTTATTCTTAAGAATGCAGAAACATCTGGTGCTGATGTAAGTATTGTTGAAATTGGTGGAACAATTGGTGATATTGAAAGTCAGCCATTCCTTGAAGCAATCCGTCAGCTGGCGCTGGAAGTTGGTCGTAGAAATTGTCTTTTTATTCATGTTTGTTTAGTTCCTTATATCAGTGGTTCAGATGAATTTAAATCAAAACCAACTCAGCATTCTGTAAAAGAAATTATGGCAGTTGGAATTCATCCGGATATTATTGTTACACGTTCTGATGAACCAGTTCCAGCTGAAATTCGTCAGAAGATTTCTCTTTTCTGTAACGTAAATTCTGATTGTGTAATTGATAACGAAACTTTAGACAGTCTTTATGAAGTGCCATTAATGCTTCACCGTCAGAAGATGGATGAAGTTGTTTGCCGCGAACTTGGTATTGAAGGAACTACCTGTGAATTATCTGAATGGGAAAAAATGGTTCAGAGCATTCACAATCGTCAGGGTGAAATTAAAATTGCTTTAGTCGGAAAATATGTAAAACTTCACGATTCATATTTAAGTATTGTTGAAAGTTTGAATCATGCAAGCTTTGTGGCAGGTAAAAAAGTTGTACTTAAATGGGTAGACAGTGATTCAGTTACAAAAGAAACTGCTGCAAAAGTTTTTGAAGATTGTAAAGGAATTATTCTTCCTGGTGGTTTTGGACAGCGTGGAATTGAAGGAATGGTAGAAGCCTGTCATTATGCAAGAACAAATAAAATTCCTTATTTTGGAATTTGTCTTGGAATGCAGATTGCTGTTATTGAATTTGCCAGAAATGTTCTTGGTTATAGTGATGCAAACAGCCGGGAATTTGACGAACAATGTCCACATACAGTAATTGATTTAATGAAAGATCAGGAAGGTGTTATTATGGGAGGTTCAATGAGACTTGGAAAATATCCATGTAAAGTTGCTCCTGGAACAAACCTTGAAAAAGCATATAAGAGTGATTATATAGAAGAAAGACATCGTCATCGTTATGAATTTAACAATGAATATAGAGAAGAAATGGAAAAAGCAGGCTTAATTATAAGTGGAACAAGTCCTGATGGAAAACTTGTTGAAGCAGTTGAAGTTTCTTCAAAAGAAAACCCATTCTTTGTTGGCGTTCAGTTCCATCCGGAATTTAAGTCTCGCCCAAACAATGCTGGAAAACTTTTTGTTGAATTTATTAAGGCTTGTGAATAAAATAGAATAAATAATACCTTAAGAGGAAAAGTATGGTTTACACACAGGAAGAAGTTTTAGACTTTGTAAAAGAGGAAGATGTAAAATTCATTCGTCTTGCTTTTTTTGATGTTGATGGTCAACAGAAAAATATTTCTATTATGGCAGCTCAGCTTCCAAGAGCTTTTCAGGACGGAATTAGTTTTGACGCATCTGCAATAAAAGGATTTGAATCTCCAGATAAATCAGATTTATTTTTACATCCGGATCCTTCTACTCTTTCAGTTCTTCCATGGAGACCAAACACAGGTAAAGTTGTCCGAATGTTCTGTAATATTAAAACTCCTGAAGGAGAAAATTATAAAAAAGATTACAGACATTTACTTCAGGAATCTGTAAAAAAAGCAAAAAAAGATTACGGAATTGATTTATATATTGGAACTGAAGTTGAATTCTATCTTTTTAAAGTAGATGACAATGGTGATAAAACTGATATTCCTTTTGATAAAGCCGGTTATATGGATATTGCTCCATTAGACAAAGGAGAAAATATTCGTCGTGAAATTTGTTTTACCTTGGAAGAAATGGGAATTACTCCAGAAGCATCTCATCACGAAGAAGGACCTGGTCAGAACGAAATTGATTTCCGATATTCAAGTCCTCTTATTGCCGCAGACAATGTTTCAACTTTCAAGATGATTGTTAGAACCAGAGCTGCAAGTAACGGCTTATATGCAGATTTTGGTCCAAAGCCTCTTGCAAATGAAGCCGGATGTGGAATGCATATTAATATTTCCTGCTCAGATGATTCTAAAATTAGAAATATAATTGCAGGTATTCTTTTCCATATTAAAGAAATGACTTATTATTTGAATCCAACAGAAGATTCTTATACAAGACTTGGAAAAGCAAAAGCTCCTAGAAATATCTGCTGGGGCTATGAAAACCGCTCTTCTTTGATTCGTGTTCCAGCAACAAAACATATTAAACGTGTTGAAATAAGAACTCCAGATTGTACTTGTAATCCTTACATTGCTTTTTCATTAATTCTTCATGCAGCAATGGATGGCGTAGAAAAGAAAATGGAACTTCCAGAACCAGTTTCAACAAACCTTTTTGAAGACAAGAGTTCAAATTACGAAAAATTACCATCCTCTTTAGAAGAAGCAAAGAAAATTGCAGAATCAAGTGATTTTATTAAGGCAATTTTAGGATAGTATTATGACAATGGATACCCACAGTGTTTTAGTGGTGACAAAAGACAGTAAAATTTCCTCATTAATCGGTTCAATGCTGATTGCTCCTATGTTTGAAACTCAAATTGTTTCAAGTTTTAGTGAAGCTCGAAGAAAATGTGCAGAATTTGCCTTTAATATTATTATTGTTGATTTTGCAGATGGAGAAGGAACTGATTTTGCAACAGATATAAGCAGTTCTTCAAGTACAATTCTTTTATTGTGCCCAAACCATCATTTTGAACAGGTAAGTTATAAAGTAGAATCATTTGGAATAATTACAGTTCCTACCCCATTTGACCAGTTCTATTTTTACAATATGATAAAAGTTGCAATTGCTGTTCAATATAAAGTAATGGTTCTTTCAAGCCAGACAACTAAACTTAAAGAAAAAATGGAAGAAATTCGTACTGTAAACCGGGCAAAAATGCTTTTAATGCAGAATCTGAATATGACAGAACAAGAAGCCCACAGATACATAGAAAAAGAATCCATGGACCGTGGGCTTAAAAAGACTGCTCTTTCGGAACAGATAATCATTACATACAGTAGTTAGTTTTTAAGATAATTCTTTATTTTCCAGCAACCGGATATTCACCGCAGAAACAACCTTTACAGAATGTATCTTTTCCAAAGGCTTTAATCATTCCTTCAAGACTTATGAATGCCAGTGAATCTGCACCGATTTCTTTGCAAATTTCATCAACATCGTGCATTGAAGAGATTAATTCGTTTTTACTTGGAGTATCAATTCCTAAATAACAAGGAAACTTTACAGGCGCGGAAGAAACTCTAAAGTGAACCTCTTTTGCTCCAGCGCGGCGTAAAATTTGAACTAAACGACGGCTTGTTGTTCCACGTACAATTGAATCATCAATAACGATTACCCGTTTTCCTTCCAGATCGCTTCGGATTGCATTTAATTTTACGTAAACAAGATTTTCACGTTCTTTTTGAGTTGGCGCAATAAAAGTTCTACCAATGTATTTGTTTTTAATAATACCAGTTACATATGGAATTCCTGATTTTTTTGAGTATCCTTGAGCGGCTCCAATACCACTGTCAGGAACACCAATTACAACATCAGCATCTACAGAGGATTCTTCTGCAAGCACTTCTCCAAGACGATATCGGGATTCTTGAACAGGAATGCCATCAATAATTGAATCTGGACGGGCAAAATATACATATTCAAAAATACAGGTCTGCTTTTTTGTTTTTTCTTCAATATTAATGGATTTTATTCCGTCTTTGTTAATAATAACAATTTCTCCTGGGAGAATATCACGAATAAAATCACCATTTACAGAATCAATTGCACAGGATTCAGAAGCAAGAATATATCCATCTCCTACTTTTCCAAGACAAAGAGGACGTATTCCATTTGGATCACGAACACCAATTAAAGTATCTTCTGTCATTAAACAAAGAGCATAAGAACCTTTAATCAGCTGAATAGTATTTATAACTGCATTTTCCAAACCTTTTTTATAAGATCTGGCAATTAATTTTAATATAACTTCTGTATCGCTGGTAGAAATGAAAGTACATCCAGAATCTTCCAACATTTCACGAAGAGGTTCATAGTTTACAAGCTGTCCGTTATGAGCTAGAGCAATTCCGCCTAACTTAAAAGTATTTAAGAAAGGCTGAGCATTTTCAATTGTTCTTCCACCTGCAGTTGCATATCTGACATGGGCAACAGAAATTTTTCCCTGAAGCTGTTCAAAATGACTCTGTTCAAAAACTTCTGTTACAAGGCCCATCCCTTTATGAAGGTGGATTTCCTGACCGTTTGATACTGCAATACCTGCACTTTCCTGCCCGCGATGCTGCAATGATTCCAAAGCAAAATAACTTAGACTGGCTGCGTTTTCGGCTCCATAAATACCTACAACACCACATTCATCATGTAAACCCATATTTTCCTCTTACAGATTTATTTCATTAAGAATTCATCAATTTCGGTAGCACATTCACGGCCTTCTGCAATTGCCCAGACAACCAGTGACTGGCCTCTGTGCATATCTCCAGCTGTGAATACTTTTTCAACAGATGATTTATATCCTGTTTCTGAACTGAAGTTTGCTTTACTTGAAGAAACAATTGTTCCTCTAGGACCAAGTTCTGTTCCAAAAGCTTTTGCTGTATATTCTTCACATCCAACAAAACCTGCTGCAACAAGAAGTAAATCACATGGTAAATCTTTTTCTGTTCCTTTGCGTTCAACCAGCTGACGTTTTCCTTCAATCATCTGGAACTCAACTTCTACAGTTTTTACACCAGTAATTTTGCCGTTTTCAGAATAGATTTCTTTAACTGTTGTTTCGTAAACTCGTGGATCATGTCCAAAAACTGCAATGCTTTCTTCAGCACCGTAATCAGTTTTAAGAACTTTTGGCCACTGTGGCCAAGGATTGTTTGCAGCACGTTCAACAGGAGGACAAGGCATCATTTCAATCTGTGTTACTGATGCAGCACCTAAACGAATTGAAGTACCACAACAGTCGTTACCAGTGTCACCACCACCAACAATAATTACATGTTTTCCTTCAACTTCAATGCCTGTTTTCTGAGTAAGCATCTGTCCAATCTGCTGATTTGCAGGAACAATATTCAAACCTTCCAGAGCATTGCTTGTAGAAATAACACATTTTGTAACTTCTTTTAAGAAATCAACTGCAAACATCATTCCGGATTTTTTTCCGTCTGAATCTAATTTTTCAATTCCAGTTGAGTTAAGGGCACGGGCTTTTTTTGCTCCACAACATAATGCAACTGCATCAAAATTCTGTAAAATATAATCAGCCGAAACAGTTTTTCCTACATCAGCATTGAATATAAATTCAACACCTTCTGCTTTCATAAGTTCAATTCGGCGATCTACAATTTTTTTGTCCAGTTTCATATTTGGAATACCGTACATTAAAAGTCCGCCAGCTTTATCTTCACGTTCATAAACTGTTACTGAATGTCCGCGACGATTTAACCAGTCTGCTGCAGCAAGACCTGCTGGACCTGCACCAATTACAGCAATTTTTTTACCACTGCGTACATCTGGAATTTCTGGTTTCATGTATCCAGAAGCAAAAGCTTTCTCAATAATATAAAGTTCATTATCGTGAATTGTAACTGCTCCATCACCGCAAACTGGATTTCCACAGTTACATGCTTTTTCACACAATGCAGGACAAACACGGCCTGTAAATTCAGGGAAACTTGAAGTTTTTAACAGTCTCCATGCAGCCATATCGTACTGTCCCTGATAAAGAGCGTCGTTCCATTCTGGAATATAGTTGTGTAATGGACAACCAGTTACCATTCCAGAAAGTTTAATTGCAGACTGACACATAGGAACACCACAGTTCATACAACGGGCAGCCTGTTCACGACGTTTTACATCGTCTAAGAAAGGATGAAATTCCTTAAAGTTTTTAATACGAACTAAAGGTTCAAAGTTTCCATTTTCTATTCTTGTAAAATCTAAAAATCCTGTACTTTTTCCCATGGTTTTACTCCTATGCTGTAATCTTCTTAAATGCCTGCATTACTGCATCTTCATTTTTTAAACCTTCTGCTTCGCCAGCATAGATTTCTGTTTTCATTCTAAGATAATCTTTTGGAAGAATTTTCTTAAACTGTGATTTATATGTGTCCCATTTTTCGAGAATTTCTTTTGCTTTTACTGAACCTGTTTCATCAAAATGCTGCTGAATTAAAGATTTAAGGTTTTCTTCGTCAGAAATGCCTTTAAGTGTAGTTGTTTCGTCTACTAAATCATACATCTTAACAAGTTCGGAATTAAGCTTTTTATAAACCTGATGATCTGTATCAAGAATATAAGCAATACCACCACTCATTCCGGCTGCAAGGTTACGTCCTGTTTTACCAAGAATAACTGCTGTACCACCTGTCATATATTCAAGACCGTGATCACCACATCCTTCTACAACTGCAGTTGCACCAGAGTTACGAACACAGAAGCGTTCACCTGCTACACCATTAATAAATGCTTTACCTGAAGTTGAACCGAATAATGCAACGTTTCCAATAATGATGTTTTCATCTGCAGAACCTGCAAAATCTTTTGCTTTTGTTACAACTAACTTACCACCGCTAAGACCTTTTCCGAAGTAGTCGTTTGCTTCACCTTCAAGACGCATTGTAAGTCCTTTTGGAATAAATGCACCAAAGCTCTGGCCAGCACCACCGTAAGCATTTACAGTGAATGTATCTTCTTCAAGGCTGTTTCCAAACTTCTTCTGAATTTCTGAACCAAGAATTGTACCTGCAGTTCTATCTGTAGATTCAATCTTTAATCCTTCTGATGTAACAGAAAGTTTTTCAGCTGGAATACCCTTCATACCAGATGTAAGTTTTTCGAAAGCTGGTAAGAATGTTTTTTCATCAACAGTCTTGCTTAAGCCAAAATCGAAAGTATCGCGGTTAGATTTCCATTCTTCATCTGTATCACCAATAACGCGGCTCATATCAAGTAAACCTGCTCTCTTGAAGCCCTGTTTATCTTTAAGTTTAAGCAAATCAGTTCTACCAACCATTTCGTCGATTGAGTGAACTCCAAGTTTTGCCATATATTCACGAAGTTCCTGTGCAAT
>JAKSTJ010000039.1 GCA_024402635.1 Treponema sp.
CCTGAACTTGTTTCAGGATCTTACATAACTAATGCCTTTTTACAAATGCATTGGTGAGATGCCGAAATAAATTCGGCATGACATAACAATTACCGTCATCCTGAACTTGTTTCAGGATCTTACAAACTGATGCCTTTTTACAGATGCATTGGTAAGATGCCGAAATAAATTCGGCATGACATAAATACAACCGTCATCCTGAACTTGTTTCAGGATCTTACATAACTAATGCCTTTTTACAAATGCATTGGTAAGTTGCCGAAATAAATTCGGCATGACATAAATTTTATTTAGAAGGATGCTTATGAAACTTTCATACAATGAATTTCACATTTCAAGAAAAGTTAGAGATTTATGTAGTTTTAATGAAGGTTTATTTGCCAGCAGCGGCAACGTTGTTTTTGCAAATATGAAGAACGTTCGTGAATTTCAGCTGCTTTTTAATAACTATATTGAAACTGTTACAAAAGATGCAAACAAAAAAGTATCTGCGGGGCAACTTAATGCAATGGGCCTTATTGATGAGATTCTTCACTACGTAAGCATGCTTTATCGTCGTAATAAAGTTCCAGGTTTTACTGCAGATTTACTTGTTGACTTGCAGAATGAATTTTCAAAAGAAGAAATCGACGGTTTACTTTTAGATTTTATGAAGGAATTTCCTCCTGTAGCAGTTTATAAAGAAAAACTTACAGCTGAAGAGTATTTGAATGAAACAGCTTTGGATTTGGGAACAGGAATGGAACGTTCTAACAGAGAACAGACTCTTGAAGAAATGATTTTACTTCATCTTGCAAATGAAAATCCTGCATTTAAACCATTCAATCTTCTTTTTGATGATTCAATTCTTTCTGAAAATAAGCTTTATTCTAAAACCTGGGCGAGAATCCAGAAGTTTTCATTGGCAAATCCTCATTTTGGACCTTTTGATCATGATTTAATCAATCTTTTAAGAGAACCAATGTTGTTCAGCCCGGACAGTTTAAAAGGTCAGCTGGAATATATTCAAAAACATTGGGGAGAATTCCTTGGTGAATGGATAAAAAAACTTCTTTCTGGTATGGATACAATTTCGGAAGAAGAAAAAGCAAGCTGGCAGCCAATTGGATGGGGAGATCCTACCAGTGGTCCAGACATGCAGCCTTATTCTTACGAAAATCTTGTAAACGAATATGAACGCTATAGTCCTGACAGAGACTGGATGCCAAAAGTTGTTCTTATGGCTAAAACCGTTCTTGTCTGGCTGGATCAGTTAACTAAAAAATACGGTTATCCAATTACAAGACTTGATCAGATTCCTGATGGAGAACTGGACACTTTACGAGATGAAGGTTTTACAGGACTTTGGCTTATTGGTTTATGGGAACGTTCAAAAGCATCTAAAAGAATAAAGATTAAATGTGGAAATCCGGAAGCAGCGGCATCTGCATATTCTTTGTACGATTATAATATTGCATCTAACATTGGTGGATGGGACGCTCTTGCAAATTTAAGACAGCGTTTATGGCAGAGAGGAATTCGACTGGCTTCTGATATGGTTCCAAATCATACTGGTATGGATTCGGACTGGGTAATGAATAAACCAGATTTATTTGTTCAGCGTCGTGATAATCCATTTCCTCAGTATACATTCAACGGTGAAAATCTTTCTCAGGATCCAAGAACATCGGTTTTTCTTGAAGATCATTATTATTCAAAAGATGATTGTTCTGTAGTCTTTAAACGAGTTGACAATCAAACTGGAGATGTCCGCTATATTTACCACGGAAATGATGGTACAGGTTTGCCTTGGAATGATACTGCTCAGATTGACTTTTTAAATCCAGCTGCCCGTGAAGAAGTAATTCAGGAAATTTTACATGTTGCAAGAAACTTCCCTATTATTCGTTTTGATGCAGCAATGGTTCTTGCAAAAAAACATATCCGTCGATTATGGTATCCGGAGCCAGGACATGGAGGCGATATTGCTACTCGTTCAGAAACCGGTTTAAGCACACAGCAATTTAACGATGCAATTCCAAATGAATTCTGGCGTGAAGTTGTTGATAGAGTTGCCCAGGAAGTTCCAGATACTTTACTTTTAGCAGAAGCCTTCTGGATGATGGAAGGATATTTCGTTCGTACTTTAGGTATGCATCGTGTTTATAACTCTGCTTTTATGAACATGTTGAAAAAAGAGGAAAATCAGAAATATCGTGAAACTGTAAAAAATACAATCACTTTTGACCCACAGGTTCTTAAACGTTATGTAAACTTTATGAACAATCCTGATGAAGAAACTGCCATTGCTCAGTTTGGTGATGGAGACAAATATTTTGGATGTTGTACATTAATGATTACAATGCCAGGACTTCCAATGTTTGGTCATGGTCAGATTGAAGGTTTTACAGAAAAATACGGTATGGAATATACAAAAGCCTACAAAGATGAAAAACCTAGCGATTATTTAGTAGACCGTCACTGGAAAGATATTTTCCCTCTTATGAAAAAACGTTATCTCTTTAGTGGAGTTGAAAATTTCCTTTTCTATGATTTATGGCAGGACGGAAATGTAAATGAAAACGTATTTGCCTATTCAAATGGTTCTGGTGATGAACGGGCAGTTGTATTCTACAACAACAAATACGAACAGGCTCATGGATGGATAAAATTCTCTGATCCTTATGCAGTAAAAACCGGCAATGGAGACGAAATCACAATGAAAAATCGTTCTATTGCAGAAGGTTTAAATCTTACAGCTGAAGATGACAAATATTGTATTTTCCAGGAACACAGAAGTCAGAAATGGTTTATTAGAAAATCATCTGAAATCTGTGAAAAAGGTATGTTTGTAATGCTAAATGGTTTTGAATATCAGGTATTTATAAACGTTCAGCAGGTTACAGATACAAATGATCATCGTTATAAAATTTTGTGTGAATTCCTGAATGGTGCTGGTTGTGATGACATAGAAAGCGCATGGCAGGATTTACTTTATAAAGATTTATACAAAGATTTAGAAGTTTTTGCTAAAAAAGTAATGATTCCTGTAATAAAAGAATTTTCTCCAGAAGAACAGAAAAAAGAAATTTTACAGGAAGAAAAAACTGAATCTATAAAAACTAAAGCAAAAACAAAAAAATCAACAAAAGCAGCTCCAAAAGAAAATAAAGTTGATATTAAAAAAATCAATGCAATTTTACAGGATGGAGAAGAATCTGCTCTGGCATTCTATAAAACTGCAGAAATTTTTGCAAAGAAAGAAGATTTAAAGAAAGCACCGGTTTCTCCTGAAAAACAGTTTGCTTTATATAAATCAAGAATTAAACAACTGGTTGAAATTCACAATGCAAAAGAACCTAAAGTTCCTGTTGATTTACAGAAAGCTCTTAGTAAAGCTGTTACTCCAGAAACCTTTGCTAAATTAATGATTCAGGCTAATCCAAAGCTGGGACTTGTACTCCAGAGCTGGGCTATTTGTGGAGAATATGCAGATAACGGTTTAGCAGATAAATGGAATTTTGGAAGAAAAATAAATCAATTTATAGAAAAAGATTTAAAACCTTTCATTCAGAAAAATTTATTGCTGGCTTCTTATTCTGATTCTTCAGAACTTCCTAAACAGGCAAAAAAGGTTGCATTTAATATTGTAACATTATTAGCAGGAAGCAAAGATTCTGGAAAATTAAGCGGTACAAATAATTTTGACAATGTATGGTGGTTTAACAAAGAAATGCTGGAAGACAGCTTGAATACTATTATTATGTTTATGGCATTAAATGCAAAGGCCGCAAAAACAGAAGAAGTATTTAAACTTTACAAAACAATTTGTTCTGCAAAGTTAAAAGCTGCCTTTAAATGTGAATTACTGGTAAAAGCTTTTGAAGAAAAGAAACCGGTAAAAAAAGCAAAAAAAGCAGCCCCTAAAAAAACTGTCAAAAAAACAACTGCAAAGAAAACCGTGTCAAAGAAAAAAACTGATAAATAGATTATTGGTGAGCTCCCGAATCAAGTTCGGGATGACAGAATCATTGGTGAGATCCCGAAATAAATTCGGGATGACAGAATCGTTGGTGAGATTCCAAATCAAGTTCGGGATGACAGAGGCATTGGTGAGATCCCGAAATAAATTCGGGATTAGTTGCAGTACTGCTGGATAATGGATTTTAATTGTTCAGCAGTAGCAATTACTTCTTTATTCAAAAGAACTGGTTTTAAGGTTTCCTTTATATGTTCAGGCATTTGAGGAACTTCACCAATTACGTGACGACAATAATCACTTGAAAAAGAAGGATGAGCATTTGCCATTAAAACAATTGAACCTTCATCATCAAAAATATTATCACTACGTTCTTTTACTGCTGCATATGCACTGGCTGTTTCAGAATCTGCGTATACACCGTATTTCATGAACAATTCTTTTGCGGCAATTTCCCGTTGTTTTTCTGAAATATCAACTGGATATACAAAACTTCGCATCATCAACTGATTTTTATCAAAAAAATCTTCCAGTCGTTCAATGTTTGCTGGAACTATAGGATTTGCACTTCCACGCATCGAAACATCAACTATAGAATCTGAAACTTCTGGAATACCACCGGCATTACATCGTAAAGAAGGTGTAGAAGGAACAACAAATCCGCTTAATGGAAGAGCAAATCTCCAGCTGTAAAGCCCCGCAATTAAAGTTCCATAATTTCCAGAATCCATGGCATAATAAATATCACCATCAATTTTATGTTTAATCTGAGCAAATGAATATGGATAAAAACAAATCTGTCCTAAAAGCCGGCATACATTTGTTGTATTAGCAACAGTAAGCCCATATTTTGAAACAAATTCTTTATCACCAAACACTTTTGAAAGCTGAGATTTAATTTCAAATTCAGAACCTTCCATTTCTACTGGAAGAATATTGCCACCGTTCCATATAAAATCACTGTCCGAAATACCACGAACATTTCCTTTTTTATAAACCAGAACAGCTTTTAAGTTTTTCTTTCCACGAAGAATTTTTGCTAAAAGAGCACCTAAACTTCCATTTGAATAATCAAGAAAAACGGCCTTTCCACCATTTAACTCAAGTGTATATTCAAGATAAGAACATAAATAGGAAATACCAAAATCCTTATGATAACCTGTATAACCGTGATACAATTCCATAAGAAAAAGATTATTATCCAGCTGCTTTACAACCGGTTCAAAAGGAAATGCATTTGTAGCAATAGTTTCACAAATAATTGGAGAAAATTCATCTTTTATTAATGCAGAAGTAAGAGAACCTGCAATTGAACTGAAAGAAGTTTTTTCATCAATGTAATAAATCCAGCGACGTAAATCTTCAATTGCCGATGGAACAAAAACTCCCCCGTCTTCTGGCAAACAATCACGAACCGCTTTTGAAAATGAAACATTAAGATTTTTATTTCTAGTACTTGTAAATTGCATGACGTAATTATAGAAAAAAAAAGAATGCCTTTCAAGGAACTGAAAAAAATATTCCTAAAAGACATTCTTTTTATTGTAAGATAATTCTATCTATATAACTAAAGGATTAAACCCATGCTGTAACAGGATTCTTTTCTTTATCATTGAATTTTCCAGTAAGAATCTTAATGAAATTACAAGATAAATAAGTCCTGCAACTGCCCATAAAATTGTTCCAATCTTATTACCGATTGAACTCTGTACCCATCCATTTTTTTCTTCACTCATTTTAAACTACCTCCTATGAGTTTTTTGGAATATATACAAATGACACCCTAGGAATTTTCCCTTAGCAAGAAAATTTTATAAAATTTACACTACTTTATTTTTATACGACAAAATTGTATATTTATACATAGATATACATGGAGCTTATATGAAAGAACGTCAAATCAGACTTAAAACTATCAAAACTCTTATTAAAAATAATTCAATTGAAAGTCAGGATGATTTATTGTCTTTACTCTTAAAAGAAGGATTTGACGTTACACAGGCAACCTTAAGTCGGGATTTAAAACTTTTAAAAGTTGGAAAAGTTCCAGACGGACAAAATGGTTATATGTATGCGTTACCTGGAGAAGATGAAAATTCTGAATCAGAAGCTATATATGTTCAGGATTTTTTACGAGGATATGTCAGCATTGACTGGAATGGAAATATTGTAGTAATAAAAACTTTCTCTGGTCATGCGAATTCTGTTTGTAATGCAATCGACAATCTTAATATTGATGAAATTCTCGGAACTGTAGCTGGAGATAACTGTATGTTTGCATGTCTTAAACAGGGTGTAACTGGAGAGCAATTTATGGAAGCTCTAAAAAAACATATTCCAGGTATCGAAGACTAAGTATTTATATTGGAAAAAATTCCAAATATACTTTATCATTTAAGAGATATTAGGAAGTTATATGACTAGAGAAATTTCGAATTTCCTGAGTACAGGTTTAGATATTTACAATTGTATTATCTGTTTATTCATGATTCTATTCTATGCAAAAGATATTAACAAACATCCATGCTGTAAGTATTTCTTTGCAATCTGTTTAAGTGTATTCATTTTTAATGTTGCAGACATGGCAAACTGGATTTCAGAAGGAACAGATCAAAGCTGGAAAATTCCATATCTTCATGTAATGACTTTTGTTTACTATCTTGCCATTCCATGCACTCTATTGTTTTTTATAAAATACGTTAATTACTTTATTTATCCGGCTAGTATCAAACCTATTTATATTAAAATAACATATGGGCTTTGTCTGATTTATACAATTGGTTTAATAGCAACACTTTTTACAGATTTTTACTATGTTATTACTCCAGATAATTTCTACCACAGAGGAAGATTTGTTTATATTTCATATGGATTCAATCTGATTTTCCATCTTCTTTCTATGGTTATTATTCTTGGAAATAAAAAATCTTTTACAAAAGCAAATATCTGGATTTTCCTTTCATTTCCATTATTTCCATTAATAGCATTTTTACTTCAGATTAAATTATACGGATTTGGCCTTGTAAATACAGGAATGACTTTTTCAATTCTTCTTGTATTTATGAATGCCCACAACACATTGGAAAATGATTTTCTTGAAAAAGATGATTTAGTAAGACAACAGGAAAAAAATCTTATTCTTCATCAGGAACATACAATTAACGGTCTTTCAAATCTGGTTGAAGAAAGAGATGCAGAAACTGGCCAGCATGCACAAAGAACAACTATTTTTGTTGAAAGAATTGCCCGCCAGACTCAAAAAGATGGATTTTATAAAGACATTCTTTCTGATGAATATATTCGTCACATGGTAAAATCTGCACCAATGCACGATATTGGTAAAATTATCATTAGCGATACAATTTTAAAGAAACCTGGTCCAGAGCGTCTTACACCTGAAGAGTATGAACAGATTAAACGACATGCTCCTGAAGGTGGAAGAATCATTCGGGAACTTTTCAATTTTTCTGATGATGAAGATTATGTAAGTATTGCAGAAGCAATGGCAAAAAGTCATCACGAACATTGGGATGGATCTGGTTATCCGGAAAAACTTAAGGAAGAAGAAATTCCATTATGTGCAAGAATTATGGCTATTGCAGATGTTTTTGATGCTCTTGTATTCATACGCTGCTATAAAGCACCTTGGACACCTACTCAGGCTTTTGATTATATTAGAGAAGCGGCAGGAACACATTTTGATCCAATTCTTGTAGAAGAATTTTTTAAGGTAAAGAACGAAATATTAAGACTTGTTCCACCACCTTCTGACAATAATTAACAAAACAGAATGCAGTGAACAATATCTGATGTTTCTGCAAAAAAAATCCACGAAGATTTAAATCTCCGTGGATTTTTTTTGTTGAAGTATTATTTTACTTTATCAACAGTTTGACATATGCATCTAATGCACCTGTTGCTTCACCGTTCAATACAGTTGTTGCAAGCTTCTTACCAAGCTGAACGCCCTCTTGATCAAATGAGTTTACATTCCAAACGAATCCCTGGAACATAACTTTGTTTTCGTAGTGAGCAAGCAAAGCACCCAAAGATTTAGGATTAACATCTTTACCGTAAATTAAGCTTGAAGGACGACCACCGGCAAATGCTTTGTTTGGATTTTCATCTTTTTTACCACAGGCAAAAGCTACAATCTGAGCTGTTACGTTAGCACAAAGTTTTGTCTGGCTAGTTGAACCTTTAATTGTTACATCATCACCAGTCTGGTTTTCCTGGAAAGCAATGAACTGTAATGGAACAATGTCTGTTCCCTGATGCAACAACTGGTAGAATGAGTGCTGACCGTTTGTTCCTGGTTCACCAAAAATTACAGGACCAGTTACATAGTCAATTTTTTCACCAAAACGGTTTACAGATTTACCGTTAGATTCCATATCCAACTGCTGCAAGTGAGCTGGGAAGCGTGAAAGAGCCTGTGAGTATGGAAGAATTGCAGTTGCAGGATATTCCTGAACGTTTCTTTCATAAACACCAATCAAAGCGTCCATCAAAGCTGGGTTTTCGCAGATGTTTTTGTTCAAAGAAAGTTTATCTTCTTCTGCAGCACCATCAAGGAATTCCTGGAATACTTTTGGTCCGAAAGCGAGGCTCAAAATTGCTCCACCTACTCCAGAAGTTGAAGAATAGCGGCCACCAATGTAATCATCCATATAGAAAGCAGCCATGTAGTCTGGGTTGTGAGCTAATGGAGAAGTTTCTGATGTTACAGCAATCATGTGTTTAGAAGCATCGCAGCCAGCAGCCTTAATGAATTCTTTTACAAATGATTCGTTTGTTAAAGTTTCAAGTGTAGTTCCTGATTTAGAAACTAAGATGAAGATTGTTTTAGAAATGTCCAATTTTTTACAAACAGCAGCAGCATCGTCTGGGTCAACGTTAGAAATAAAGTTTGCTTCCATTTTGAAAGTGTTGTTTTTCTTTGCCCAGTTTTCCAAAGCAAGGTACATAGCACGTGGACCAAGATCAGAACCACCAATACCAATCTGACAAACTGTTGTATATTTTTCACCCTTTTCGTTTACAAGTTTTCCAGAGTGAACATCGTTAGCAAAATCAGCAATGCGTTTTACTTCATTGATGTAGAATTCACGTTTATTTACGCCATCAGCCATAACATCTTTTCCAAGCTGACCACGTGTTAACTGATGAAGAACCATACGATTTTCGCCAGTGTTGATTACAGAGCCATTAAGTAAATCCTGATATTTTTCAACAAGCTGCTGTTCATCTGCAAGTTCTGAAAGAGTTTTCAAAATCTGTTCATTTACCTGTTTTGCAGCAAAATTATAAGTAAGATTTCCACCCATTGGGATAGAATACTTTGCAATTCTGTCAGCAGCAGAAGCAGAAGAAAGTTCATCAGCAACAGAAACCATACCTTTAAGAGACATCAACTTTTTCCAAGAAGAAAGTTTGTCAGCATTTGACCATGTAATCATATATGAGACTCCAAAAAATAATTTGTGATTTATTGACTAAAGATTATAGTGTTTTTCCCCTACATTTACAAGAATGAGAAATTAAAATTAAAAATGAAGGATGAAAATTGGGGGACAGAGATCTTTTTAGAGAGATGCTGAAACAAGTTCAGCATGACGAGAGGGATTTTGTATGTCACCCTGAACTGATTTCAGGGTCTTACTCTAGGATTAAATTTTGGGGGACAGACCTAGAAAATACGACTGTTCTTATAATTAATACACTTATTTATAAATATAAACTATGTTATAATAAAAAAAATGAACGAAGAACAGCAGATTTTATTCATGCAAATTAGACTCATACGAATGACTTCTGAAAAACTTGGATTAACTTTGAAACAGACAGCAGAACTGTTTGATAAATTCAAAGTCCTCTCCTTTATCCGTGATTGCTGGGGAATATTCCATATAGAAGGAGATAATGCTGTTTATGAAGAAATTCGGGAATATCTGATTTCAAAAGGAGCTGTTCTATGAACCAACTGGAAGAAGGTATAATTCTTTATCACGGAAGCTATTGTATTGTTGAAACACCAGATTTACAAAAGTGTGCAAAATACAAAGACTTTGGACAAGGCTTTTATCTTACAACTTCAAAAGAACAAGCAAAAAGTTTTGCAAAAATTACTTCTACTAAAGCAAAGGCTAGAAATCTTATTTCTGCAAACGAAAAGTTTGGTTATGTTTCATTCTACAGAGTAAATAACATTCAGGAATTAAAAACTTTTGGATTTGAAACTGCTGATAATTATTGCATCAGTTTGTTACTTCCAGAAAAATTACAAAATCAATTTTGCTTCAGAACTGAGAAAGCCTTATCAAAATTACAATTTTTAAAAAGTGAAAAAGTAGCTTTGTTTTAGAAGGGAGTTTTTTATGAGAAATAAAAATACAATTGCAATGGATTTGATTACTAAAATGGTTGTAGAACAACTTTCAAAAGAACAGAATAAAAACACAGATGAAGTACTTATTTCATTTATGGAATCCAACACCTGCCGAATGGTTTATGATGATTCTACAAAACTCTGGTGGGACGGCCCTGCTACTGTTGTTCAAGAATACAAAACTGAAATGGGGATTGTTGGATAATAATTGATAAATGATAATTAATAATGAATTAGTTCTTTTTTGACGAAATAAAAAAAGACGGTTGCTGTGAGTTTTCTCAGAACAACCGTCTTTTATTTGGTGAGATGCTGAAACAAGTTCAGCATGACGAAGGGCGTGTTTATTTTACATTATACACGTATAAAATTACCAAAAGCATATTCATTTGATAAGTTTTTTTGTTCCATTTTATCATTATTTATTATTTCAAGAGTATAATGATTTCTAGCACTATTATTCTTATTACAACTATCCTCTGTATCTAGCCAATCCACTTCAATCTCATTCTTGTCAGAGTTTATTTTCCCGATTCCAAAATTTTCCCAGTTTTTTGAATTATTATTTCCATGGATAAGAACTATATCCCCATCTTGGTAAAATTTATAATTTCCTTTATCTTGTTTTATAGTTTTATTATTTTTAGTTTTATCTTCAGTTGTCCATGTTCCAGTAAAATTATAATTATTCATAAATTCTATGCCCAGTAATTAAATCAATTCCAATGGTTTCACCATCTCTTTCATATTTTAATATCTTAGTGTTAATGTCATATGTATAGGGAACTGAACAACAAGTTAAAGAGCAGTTTTCATCATTTACAAGATAATAACTTATCTTATCGTCAGTAACAGAACTAAAATATAAGTCAGCTGCCCCATATGTATCATATAATTCTTTAAATGAAACATCTGGTACATAATAAGTTCCGTTTATTCTCCCGTTATCAATTTCTATTGAATAAGAAGTTTTTTTATCAAACTTCGCATATAATTGAAATTCACAAAGATTGAAATAGGCATGTAAATATTCATCTAGACTTTCAAAACCATTCTCACCAGCTATCCGTTCCACCATTTCCACATCGTTATCAGCTTTGTCTTCTGAACTCCCCGCGCTAATATAGTATTCTCTTAAGCTAGCAGAATTTTTACACGCATTCTTAATTCTCTCATAGATAATAGAATAAGTTCCACAGATTCCACCATAAACACTAGTTTCTATCATTACATAACTTAACACTCTCTTTTCTGCATCATAGGTATAACGATATACGGCATTAATACTGTCGTTAAAAGATGTGTAGTATTCAGTAAAAGTTCCATCATCATTAAATTCCCAGCGAGTATAAGGCCTCACAGGTTCATTAAAACTCTTTCCGGCAAGAATATCTTCACCTCTACTAGGTGGAAGAGTTACATTTGGAGCTTTACTGTATTTACTCATCTCATCTGCATTCTGTTTACATCCAAAAAATGTTAATGCTAATAATACTGTACAAATTAATAAACTTATTTTCTTCATTATTTTCCTCCATTGCGTTATAAAGAAACATCCTTTAACAATATCCTGTCAAGGATATTGTTAAACCAAGTATACTTGGTTTGCGAAATTTTACGATTAACGGGAAATGTCTTTTGGTGAGATGCTGAAATAAATTCAGCATGACGAAGGGGAAACCACTTAATATAATCAATTTAATAAATTAGAAATCATAGTTTATATATAAATCTTTTAAATCAACTTCAATAATTTCATCATCTTTTTCATATTTTAATACTTTAGTAGAAATATCGTATGTGTATGGATATGAAAAAGAAACAGCCATGTTATTCTTAAAATTAAATCCATATATTTTATCTACAGTAATGTAACTTATAAGTGTTCTAGGATTTATATTTATTGGTATTTCATATTTATCAAATAATTCTTTAAACGAAACTTCTGGTAAATATTTTGAAGTTTTTAATATTTCAGATTCTTGTTCAACTAAATAACAATGGCGACTACTATATGTATAGTAACCAAATAATATTTCAGAATACGCCCAAGACTTTAAATAATCATCGACATTTTCAAAACCACAGAAAGAGGCCTCTTCTTCAAAGAATTTTATAGCATCTTGTTCATTAGAAAAATATCCTTCAGAAATAAAATATTCTACACAAGAAGATCTTTTTGATAGTATTTTCCCTAAGTTGTAACCTTCTTCATAACTTTCTGGATGAAGTACATAACTCAATAATTTTCTTTCTGCATCATAGGTGTAACGATATACGGCTTTAATTCTGTCATCATCTGTGTCATATTCAGTAAAAGTTCCATCATCATTAAATTCCCAGCGAGTATAAGGCCTCACAGGTTCATTAAAACTCTTTCCAGCAAGAATATCTTCGCCTTTACTTGGTGGGAGAGTTACATTTGGTGCTTTGCTGTATTTACTCATCTCATCTGCATTCTGTTTACAGCCAAAAATTGTTAATGTTAATAATAGTGTACAAACTAATAAATTTATTTTCTTCATTATTTTCCTCCATTAAGAAATAAAGAAACATCCTTTAACAATATCCTGTCAAGGATATTGTTAAACCTAGTGTACTAGGTTTGCGAAATTTTACGATTAACGGGAAATGTCTTTTTGGTGAGATGATGAAACAAGTTCAGCATGACGAGACCCATTCAACCATGCATGACGGGACCCATTCAACCATGCATGACGGGAAAAATTCTACCTGCATAGAGGGTAGCGGAAAAGACCGGACAAGCAAAGCGCGGAGGACTTTGGAGCGCAGGGGGCCTCCCCCTCCTTATTTAAAAAAACAAAAAAATACTTTATAATAAAAAAGAGGTCTGTCCCTCACTCTATTAAAAAAAGGTTTAACTATGACTGTCAGCAAAAAACTTCTTGGTAGATTAGGTTTTTTTTACGGAATTATTATTTCTGCAATTAATTTTATGGGATATTGTATTCCTGCTTCTGATAAAATGCCTGTTCCGGATTCTGCAAACTACAAAATGTGGATTGAATTCATGAGTAAACATCAGGGTTTGATTGATACTCTCAGCTACCTTTCTTTTATTATTCCTATTTCTCTGTGTATTTTATACATTTGTCTTTGTAAAGAAAATAAAGTTGAACATAGAATAATTAATCTTCCAATTGTTTATTCTTCTATTGGTGTCATTGGATGGGTAATTGCTTTTCTTCTGGAGTTTGTTTGCCTTATATATACAAAATTTATTTACGGAATTAATATTTTTGAAATCTGTTTAAATTCTTTTTTGAATATTTGTTTTGAAGGAATATTTATTTTTACCCTGGCCTTTTTTATTCTTGATGCAATCCACAGAAAATTTATTCTGCCAAAGCTTTTCCCTGCTGGTCGATTAACTGAAAATAAGCAGAATATTAAAATGTCCACTAAATTTCTGTTTTCTTTTTTCTATTTATCTGTTGGAATTTTTCCTCTTGTTTATATTATTCTTACACTTTTGGGAATTAAAACTAAGTATCCAGATATTAACCTGAATTCTAATTATGTTGTAATTGGACTGATTTTTATTTTTGGCGTGATACTTTTGATTACCTTTACAAGTTATTTTTCTTTGCCTCTTAAAAAGCTGAAAAATGCTACAAAGAATATTACTGCGGGAAATTACTCGAATAGAATTGACATTGTCAGCTGTGATGATCTGGGAGAATTATCTGACAACTTTAATGAAATGAGCGATTCCATTGAAATCTCAAATAAATCAATTATTATGGCAATGGGACGAATGCTGGATGAAAGTTCCCAAAACACAACTTCGGGACATATTTTCAGATCCAGTCAGTGTGTGGAAGTTTTTGTAAACAGACTTTATTATGAAAAAGACTTTATAGATAAACTTTACAAACAGGGCTTAAATGAAAATTTCCTGAAAAAAGTTATTGAAATGGCGCCTGCCCACGATAACGGAAAAATTACTGTTAATCCTGCCATCTTAAATAAACCTGGAAAATTTACTCCTGAAGAATATGAAGAAATGAAAAACCACTCTATTGCAGGGGCCAGAATTAACGAGGCGGCTTTTAAAGATATTAAGGATGAACAGCTTAAAAAAATTGCTATAAATATTGCCAAATATCATCACGAAAAATGGGATGGCAGCGGTTATCCAGAACACTTAAAGGCTGAAGAAATTCCTCTTGAAGCAAGAATCATGGCTTTGGCAGATGTTTTTGAAGCCCTGGTTTCTAAAAGATGCTACAAAGAAGCCTTTTCCTACGAAGATTCCTTTAAAATTATCCAGGAGTCCTTGGGTTCACATTTTGACCCTGAACTTGGCAAACTTTTCCTTAAAAATAAAGATGCCTTTATAGAACTTTATGAAACTAAATTAAAGACTACTCTGGAGAATAAATAGATTTATGTTCAGTGATACTCACTTTCATTTTAGAACTATGACCGAAGAATGGGACCTTAATGGAGTTGAAACTCTTACTACCCTTGCCCAGCGTGACTGCAAATTTGGTCTTGATATTGGAACCAGAGCAGATGATCTTGAAAAACGACAGAATTGTATTGAAAAAGCCATTGTTCAGATTGAAGATTCAAAACTGGCACAAAAAGTTCGGGATTTCATGTATTTTTCTGCAGGAATCTGGCCGGATGTAGAATCAATTCATAATCGGGAAAAATGTGTTTCGGAATTAAAAAAATCAATTGAACAAGTGGGGACAGACCCCGAACAGGACACTCTTCACCGAAAGATTATTGCTCTAGGAGAATTTGGGCTGGATCATCACTGGAATCCAAGTGGAGTTGATGGCCGCAAAGAAGAAGATTTTGATGCTCAAACTTATAAGGGCGAACGGGAACTTTTTGAAATGCAGCTGGAACTGGCAAGAGAACTGTCCCTTCCTGCAATCATTCATAGCCGGGACGCTTTTGAAGACACTTTGGACTGCATTAAAAATGTTGGATATCACAATGGAATTATTCACTGCTATAGCTATGGTCTTGAAGAAGCAAAAGCCTTTTTAGATTTAGGCTGGTACATTAGTTTTAGCGGAAGTATTACTTACAATAAAAAAGCAAAATTAGAAGCGGCAAAAGAATTGGTTCGTTATGTTCCAGAGGACAGAATTCTTTGCGAAACAGATGCACCTTATCTGGCTCCGGTTCCAATGAGAGGTCAACCTAATACCCCGGTTTTTGTTGAACACACTTACAATTTTGTTGCAGAAACAAGGGGACAGACCCCAGAAGAACTTAGCAATCTGGTTGATGAAAATATTCAGAAACTATTTTTTTGTAAGAACTAAATTGTTTAAATCTTACAAATGGGACAGAGTAAATTAACATGATAAACACCAGTTTATGCTACATAGAAAAAGACAATTGCTATTTAATGCTTCATCGGGTCAAAAAGGAAAATGATTACAATAAAGATAAATGGATAGGAATTGGCGGAAAATTTGAAGAAACTGAAAGCCCGGAAGATTGTGTAAAACGGGAAGTTTTAGAAGAAACAGGTCTTACGCTCATTTCTGCTGAATATCGGGGAATTGTAACTTTTGTTTCTACAGATAAGGGACAGACCTATTCCGAGTTTATGCATCTTTTCTGGAGTAATGATTTTTCAGGAAATCTTCTTGAATGTGACGAAGGAAATCTGGAATGGGTAGAAAAATCTAAAATGAATGATTTACCTCATTGGGAAGGGGATGAAATTTTTCTTGATCTTCTTGATAAAAAAGTTCCTTTCTTTTCTTTAAAATTAATTTACAAAGACGGGATTTTATTAGAACACCACCTGAATACTTTAAAAAAATAATTTTTTATATCGGAGAAAAAATGAAAACAGTTGTAAAACAAAGTGACTTTGAAACCGTAAATTCAATGCCTCGTCAAAAACCTGCAAAACCTGTAAAACCAGCTCTTTTCTGGCGATGGCTGATTAAAACTATTGCAAAACCTGATCTTAAAGCTACAAATTTTAAAGCAAATTTTATTGGAATGGAAAAATTAAATAAAAAACAACCTTGTCTTATTTTAATGAATCATTCCTGTTTTCTAGATTTAGAAATTGCTGAAACTGTTATGTATCCTCGTCCAATGAACATTATTTGTACTTCTGATGGATTTGTTGGTAAAAACTGGCTTATGAAGAAAATCGGCTGTATTCCTACAAATAAATTCGTTGCAGATTTTGTAATGCTTAAGAACATGAAATATGCAATTGATAAACTTAAATCTTCAGTTTTAATGTATCCGGAAGCAAGTTATTCTTTTGATGGAACAGCAACTCCACTGCCCGACTCTCTTGGAAAATGTCTGAAACTTCTTAATGTTCCAGTTGTAATGATTAAAACTTACGGGGCTTTTGCAAGAAATCCATTGTACAATAATCTTCAGATTCGAAAAGTAAACGTTTCTGCTGATGTAAAGTACCTTTTGTCACCTGAAGAAATTCAACAGAAAACACCGGAAGAGTTAAATGAAATCTTAAAGACCGAATTTACTTTTGATAACTGGAAATGGCAGCAGGAAAACAACGTTCTTATTACAGAAGATTTTCGTGCTGATTGCTTAAACAGAGTTTTATACAAATGTCCATGTTGTAAAAAAGAAGGTTCAATGGTTGGTAAAGGTGTAAATTTGCTCTGTCACCATTGTAATACAAAATGGACTCTTACAGAAAAAGGAACTTTAGAATCTGAAAACAATCAGCGATTTTTTACTCATATTCCAGACTGGTACCAGTGGCAGCGGGAAGAAGTTCGAAAAGAAATTTCCCAGGGAACCTACTTAATCAATACTGAGGTTGATATTTACATGATGGTAAATACAAAAGCAATTTACAAAGTTGGTGAAGGAACATTAATACACAATAAGGAAGGTTTTAAACTAACCGGTTGTAACGGCCAATTAAATTATTCTCAAAAGTCCAAAGCAAGTTATTCTCTTTATTCTGACTATTATTGGTATGAACTTGGAGATATGATTTGTATTGGTGATATGAAAACTTTGTATTATTGTTTCCCTAAAAACTCTGGGGATATTGTTGCAAAAGCACGTATTGCCACAGAAGAAATTTTTAAAATGATAAAGGATGATGACTAGACAAAAAATCTTAAAATCTATATTATATTCTTATCAATTGGGGAATTAGCTCAGTTGGCTAGAGCATCGGCTTTGCAAGCCGAGGGTCAGGGGTTCAAGCCCCCTATTCTCCACTAGAACCTGTCTTTTTTTAAGGCAGGTTTTTTTTTGCACATTTTATCTTTTTACTTTATAATTTTTAATCATGAAAAATTTTTTCAGAAAATTGCTTAAAATCCCTTTAATTTTGAGAATATGTATTGGTCTTGCAGCAGGTGTTTTACTTGGATTATTCCTTCCTGATTTTACTGTAATTGGAATCTTAGGAACTCTTTTCATTGGAGCCTTAAAAGCAATTGCTCCCATTCTTGTATTTATTCTTGTTATTAGTTCTCTTTGTTATGCAGGAAAAGGAATCGGAAAAAGATTTACAACTGTTATTATTTTATATATGTTAAGTACTTTACTTGCAGCCTTTGTAGCAGTAGCCGCAAGTTTTATTTTTCCAATAAAAGTACCTCTTGCAGAAATTTCAGAAATTACAAATGCACCTCATGATTTGGGAGATGTTTTTTCAACTTTATTAACTGGAATGGTTCAAAATCCAATCAGTACTCTAACAAATGCAAACTATCTTGGAATTTTAACCTGGGCCATTTTTGCGGGTTTAATTCTTCGTAAAATTGCTTCAGAAACAACAAAAACTCTTTTAAAAGATTTTGCTGACTGTATATCAAAAATCGTGAGCTGCATAATTCAATGTGCACCACTTGGTATTATGGGAATTGTTTTTACAACAATAAAAACAAACGGTATTGGAATATTTAATTCTTACGGAAAACTGATTCTGGTTTTAGTAGCCTGCATGGTGATTCAGGCAATAATCGTAAATCCGATAATCGTTGGAATCTGCATAAAAAAGAATCCATTTCCGTTGGTTTTTAAATGTTTACGTCGTTCTGCCATAACTGCATTTTTCACAAGAAGTTCAGCTGCAAACATTCCGGTAAACATGGAACTTTGCGAAGAAATGGGATTGGATAAAGATTACTATTCAGTTTCCATTCCATTGGGAGCAACTATTAATATGGATGGAGCTGCAATTACAATTACAGTTATGTCTCTGGCAGCAGCCTATTCAATTGGTATTGAAGTTAATTTTCCAATGGCCCTTTTACTTTCAATTGTAGCAACTTTAGGAGCCTGCGGTTCATCTGGAGTGGCTGGTGGCTCTCTTTTATTAATTCCAATGGCCTGTTCACTATTAAACGTTCCTGCTGATGTTTCAATGCAACTGGTAAGTATTGGATTTGTAATTGGAGTAATACAAGATTCAATGGAAACTGCATTAAATTCTTCCAGTGACGTTTTATTTACTGCCGCCGCAGAATTTAGAGAAATGAAAAAATCAAAATCAGAAAAATAACCTTTTGATTCAAATACTTTACTTTTCACAAGAGAATCTTTTTGATAAACTAAAACTATGGCTCAAAAAAATAATGATTATACAGTAATTTTTCAGGATGAGAATTTTGTTGTTCTTAATAAACGAAGTGGTATTTTAATTGCTGCAGACCGCTATAATCCTGATGCACCAAGACTAGACCTTATTGCCCAGGAAGAATTCGGCAAACTTTATGCTGTTCATAGAATTGATAAAGACACCTCAGGTTTAATAATTTACGCAAAAACTCTGGAAGCACAGAGAGAACTTTCAATGCAGTTTGAAAAACGACAGGTTCACAAAACTTATCATGCATTGGTATATGGCCATCCATTGTGGGAAACATTAAAAGTTGATTTGCCATTACAGCCAGATGGAGATGCCCGTCATAAAACTGTTGTAAACAAAAAATTTGGAAAACCTTCTGTAACAGATTTTAGATTAATTGGAACCTGCGGACCTTATTCCTGGATTGAAGCAAAACCATTAACAGGAAGAACTCATCAGATTCGCGTTCATCTTTCTTCAAACGGATTAAGCATTGTTTGTGATCCTTTATACAGTGGAAATCAGAAACCTGTACGATTAAGTGAAATAAAGAAAAAGTGGAATGGTGATGAATTTGAAGAACGCCCTCTTTTAAGCAGACTGGCACTTCATGCATATAAGATTGAAATTGCCCATCCGGTTACAAAAGAAATCATGACTTTTACAGCTCCTTATCCAAAAGACATGGATGCAACCCGAAAACAGCTGGCAAAAATTTTTGGTGTAGATCCAATTAATGAAATTGAAAAATAAATTTCCTCTTTTACTGATTTTTGTCTTTCTTTTTAATTCTAATTTGTTTTCTCAAAATTCATCCAAAAAGTTTAACTGGAACATCAGTTTAAATTTTGGTTGTATATTTGGACAAACTAACGAACTTTTAAATTATATGAATGAAGATATTCGATTAAGTCAGCTGGACTGGAATGTTGAAATACCGGTTTTTAATTTGGAAGGAAATTTGAATTATAAAAATTTTATTCTAGGCTTTTCTGGAGAAACTTCTTTGCCTGTAAAATCTGGGGTAATGAAAGATTATGACTGGTTAAACTGGGATTATTATAAAACTCATGAATTGTCCTATTTTTCCTGCCATGACAATTATCTTGATTATTATTATAAACTTGGAGCTGATTTCGGATATAATTTTATAATCAATAATCTTTTTATTATTAAACCATATGTTAATTTGAAAACAGAAGGAATAAAATTTACAGCAAAAGATGGATATACTCAGTATGCCCCTTTTGATGATGATGGAAAACGAATTTGGACTGAAAGTTTACCTAAAAAAAATGTTTACGGTTCAATCATAACTTATCTTCAGACAATAAATAGTGCCGGAATTGGAATAAACACCGTTTTTTCTCCCCAAAAAGCAATTATCTTAGAATTGAATCCTTCATTTAATATAATAAATTACGTTTCCTATGATTTTCATTGTACCAGATATCAGGTTTTTGCTGATGAAATATTAATTGGTATATCTTACGATTTTACTGCAAAATCAAAATTCTTTCTTAATGATTATTCCAGTTTAAATATTATCTATAAATGCCAGTTTATTCCGGAACAAATTGGCAGCAGTTACAATCAGGGATGTTCACAATGGAATGCATGGAAAAATGGAGAATGGTTTTTACAAACTGATTCTCAAGGTGGAATAAAAAGATTATTTTCCACCTTTACACTAGGTTATGAATTGTATTTTTAAGTAAGCTTTATTCTTACTGATACAATTCTTCGTTGTCCAATGTCTTCTGCTGTATAAATAACAGAATCTTTTTGAAAAGTTTGTCCAGCAGCAGGTAAATGACCAATCTGTTCCAAAAGCCATCCGCCCAAAGTATTCATATTTTCTGATTCCAGGTGTAAATCAAGAATTTCATTAACATCATCAAGTTTTACATCACCAGGAACAAGAAATGTATTTACAGAAATTAGTTTAATTTTTTCTTCGGCCGGAATATTATCGTAAGAATTTTCATCAGTCATACGACCAAATACCATTCTTATAATATCTTCCATTGTAACAATACCTGAAGTTTCTCCCTGTTCTGACAAAACAATTGCAAATTTATATTCATTAAGTCTGAATTTTTTTAATAATTCCAGAATTGAAAAAGTACCAGGAACAAACAGGACCTCAGACATAAATCTTCCGGCAAAACCTTCCCCTTTATCAATAGATTCAGAAGCGTATAAAACGGATTTATAATTTATAACTCCAATAATATTTTCTTTATTATTTTTATAAACTGTAATTGTAGAAAATCCTGATCTTAAAAATTCGTCAATTACTTCATTATATGTAGCTTTTGAATCAACGGAACTTACAAAAGTTCGATGTTTCATAATATCACTGACTACTGAATCATTAAATTTAATGATTTTATTCATCATTTTACTTTCATTTTTCTCAATTGTTCCTTCTTTTTCACCAAGAGAAATGAGAGTTTTTAATTCTTCCTCTGTCACAATTTGAGCAGAAGGTTTCATAATTTTTTCTACAACAAAAACTGCACCGTGAGATAATTTTTCGAAAAACCAGATTAAAGGAAAAAACAGGCATTGCAATATATAAAGAATTTTTGCTGTAAAACATGCAATCTGTTCTGGATGAAGTCCTGCAATTGTTTTTGGAATAATCTGACCAAATACTGTAATAAAAAAAGCAGTTGCCAGTGTCGGAAGACCAATTCCACCGCCACCAAAGATTTTTATAACAAGAGCTGTAGCCAATGCTGAAACAAGAGAATTCAGGAAATTTGTTCCAATTAAAACTGTTGTTAAAAGACGGTCCATTTTGTCTTTTAAGTTAGCCACAATTTTTGAATTCTTTTTATTTTCTTCAACAAGGCGACGAACTTTTAATTTTGTTAGCGAAAGATAAGCTGTTTCTGAAGATGTAAAAAATCCAACACAAAGAATCAAAATAACCAGAACAACAGAAATCACAATATAGTAAGTCATAATTATTCCTGCTCCTCCAGATTTATTTTTACAATTTTAATTCTTTCAATTCTGTGGGATTGTATTTTTTTTACGGTAAAATTATAGCCTTCAAATTCAATTGAATCATCAACTACGGGCATTCTGTTAATTTGTTCTGTAAACCAGCCACCAATAGTTTCGTTAATTACTGATTCAAGAGGAATATGAAGATCTTCTTTTAATACTGAAAGCAAAACTCCACCATTAACTTCAAAGTCATTTTTATTTTCCACAGAATCGAAATCAAATACTTTACCTCTTAAAGAATTATCTCCAGGTAAAGCAAATATTTCCCGGGAAATATCTTTTTCAGTAACAAGCCCATCGGTTCCGGAATATTCATCAACTACAATAGCCATAGATTGTCTATTTTCAAACAAAATATTCTGAATTGAAGACATTTTTATTGTTCCGGGAACAAAAATTGGATTTCTCATAACATTTTGTAATTTAAAATCTTCCTGATTGTCTTTATATTTCAGTAAATCTTTTAAATAAATTATTCCAACTATATCATCAATCGAATCTTTAAAAACCGGAAAACGGGTACAACCAATTCTTTGAGAAAGTTCTACAATATCTCTATAAGAAGTATTAAGCGATACTGCTTTTATTTTTGTACGAGGAACCATTATATCCTGAGCTTCGAGGTCAGAAAACTTGAAAATCTGGCTCATCATTCTGTTTTCGTTTTCTTCAATAATGCCACTTTCTGAACTTATATCAAAAAAAGTTTTAATTTCTTCTTCCGTATACGATTTTGCCTTTTTGTTTGTTTTGATTCCAAAGCAGCGTAAAATTAATCTGGAAAATGCTGTAACAAGAACTATAAGAGGTTTCATTATAAAAACAACAAATTGCACAAAACCACTCAAACCATAAGCAATTTTATCTGGACATCTAGTAGAAATTGTTTTTGGTGTGATTTCCCCAAATATCAGAAGAAGCATAGTTGCAATCAAAGTTGCGTAACCAACTCCAGTTTCTCCAAATAAAGAAAGAGATATTGAAGTAATTATTGATGAAAGGAAAATGTTTACAATATCGTTTGAAACAAGAAGTGTATTGATAAAGTGCTCTTTTTTATCCAGTAATTTTCCGGCTCTAAGAGCACGTTTATCATTATTCTGACGTTTTACACGCAGTTTTAATTTGTTCATTCCAAGAAAAGCACTTTCCGAAATGGAAAATAACATGGAAAGAATTATTAAAACTACGGCAATTATAAAATAATACGAGGGAATGTCGTCCATAAGTCGATTATTCAGATCCTTCTAATCCAGAAATTTCAATTCCTGAATCTTCAAAATCCAGGTCAATCATAGTGTTTGGATCAAAATCTTTATAATAATCTGCTGTTCCCTGAATGCTTGGAGCGATTTCTGTATTTGGAGCAGCTTCATATGATTTATAAAGATAATCAGCCATTAACTGGAAATCAGTTGAACCTGTAACACTCATTAAATAAGCAGCAAGATAATAACACTGCTGGATTTCTTCTCCACCTAAAGCAGGATTGTCTGCAGTTTCTACAAGAAGTTTAATAGCACCTTCTGAATCATTGTTATTAAATTTATCTGCAGCATCAGATTCAGCAATTGAATAGATAAATTTTCCTGTTATTCCTGATTCATTCTTTTTATCGAGAGACACACCTTCTTTCCATAAGTCAATCATTTCAATTCTATACAATTCATTTGTTGTTGTATAAACATTATCGATAGCCTTTAAGCGTTCTTCTTTTGAACCAGTTTTTGTAGCATCAATCATAGAATTAAACATTTTAACAGGTTCGTTATATCCATGAACTAAAATTGAAAAATCTGAAGTATTAATTTCATCTTCAAAATCTTCATACTGAACTTCTAAAATTGGATAGCCTTCTTTACTAAGAATATAAAACTGAGGTGAATATGCGCCGCCACCAATATTTACTGCATAATTAAGATTTTCTGTCATTGTAGTTTCGGCTTTTTTAGCAGCATCAATTTCTTCTTTTGTTGCATTCTCTGGAGCAACTGTTTTTTCAAAAGCAGCCTGAGATGCATCCCAATGGAAAACTGTAAATTCCTGTCCAAGAGATTCTTTAAATTCTTCTGACATAACTACATTAGATATAAAAGCAGAACTTGTAACATCTCCGCCTTCATTTGTAATCATAAAAAGAATATTTCTATTATTCTGTTTAGCATCAGCTTTTGCATCTGACAAGGAAACAAAACATCCACAATTATCTTTTTCTGCTACATGCTTTGAACAAGCCGCAAATAAAGTACAAGAAATTACAAGTAATAATACTGATAATTTTTTCATTATATTTCTCCATAATTTTGAACTAAAGATTATAAAATAACCTCTAATGTGTAAGACCTTTTTACAGGCCTATTTGAAGTAAGCAACACCAGCTGCAAAGAGGTTTTCACAAGTGTGTAAGGCCGCTGGCGGCCGGTGTTTAATCGAAGAGCGTTAAGAAAATTGCGAAAGCAATTTTTAGCTCATGGCATGATATAATCATGCCTCAGCCATTCTCTCGATGAACCTAAACTAACCGCCAAAGCGCTTAGTTTTTAACGGTTCTTCGATTATAGGCTTACTTAAAGTAGCTAACTCCAGCAGCAAACAAATTCTCACATGTAGTTTCAGAACCGTTAGTAATTGGATTTCCACCTACGTTTTTGAACAAGTCAAAGCTTGAACCATTTGATTCCATTCCTACGCCGCGTTCGTTGTGTCCCATTTTACCAAGTACGTGTCCGTCTGGAGATGTAATACCTTCAATAGCGAATGCCGATCCATTTGGATTGTCTGGTTCTGTAATTGCAGGACGGCCATATTCGTCTACATACTGACTGAATACCTGTCCGTTTTCGAACAATTTTTTAGCTGTTGCTTCATCACAAACAAAGCGGCCTTCTCCGTGAGAGATTGCAATCAAGTGGTTGCGTTCATCAATTACAGAAGGATGCTGTGCCCATGGAGACATAGCTGAAACAACACGAGTACGAACAATGCGGCTGATATGACGACCAATTCTGTTATAAGTAAGAGTTGGCATATCATCTTTCATATCTACGATTTCACCGTACATTGCAAGACCAGTCTTAACAAGTGCCTGGAATCCGTTACAAATACCAAGTACAAGACCATCGCGTTTTTTCAAGAGGTTCATAACTTCTTCAGAAATGTTTCCTGCTTTCAAAACGTTTGCAATGAATTTTGCAGATCCGTCTGGTTCGTCACCGGCAGAGAAACCACCAGAAAGAGCAAGAATCTGTGTATCTTTAAGTTCTTTTTCAAGTTCTATTAAGCTTTCTGCAAGCATTTCTGGATTCTTGTTTCTAAGAACAACGATTTTTGTGTTACCGCCTGCAAGATTGAAAGCACGAGCCATATCAAACTCACAGTTTGTACCTGGGAATACAGGAAGCAATACTTTTGGACTTGATTTAGATTGAACAAATGCAGGAGCCTTACGAGCATCAGAAAGTGATTTGTGAACTGAAGTTGCCCATTCTGGAAGTTCTTTCTGTAAAGGATAACCAGAAACTGGAGGGAATACTTTTGCAAGCTTGTCTTCCCAAACTTTTACTGTATCTTCAAGACCGATTTCTACACAAGGATTTGTAA
>JAKSTJ010000004.1 GCA_024402635.1 Treponema sp.
CTGTCGACCTACTGCTTAGAAGGCAGTTGCTCTATCCAGCTGAGCTAAAGCGCCGATGAAAAATAATATATCATAAAATTATAAATGTTTCAATACCTTATTCTTTAATACCAAGCATTTCTTTCATAGTTCTCCAGCCTAACATAGCGCATTTTACTCGGGCTGGCATGTGAGAAATATCTTGAAGAGCTGCAGCTTCATCTAAGGCTTCCAGTTCTTCTTCTGTAACTTCACCTTTAATCATTCTGTCAAAAATATCTGCTAGTTTTAAGGCTTCTTCTTTTGTTTTTCCAATAACAAGTTCAGCCATCATATCTACTGAGGCTTGTGAAATTGCGCATCCGCTGCCAATAAAACTTGTATCTGTAATTTTACCATCATCACCAAGTTTCATCTGTAAAGTAATCTGATCTCCACAGCTTGGATTTACTCCTTCCAGACAGAAAGTAGGGGAATCCATGTTTTCTTTATGAATGGGATTTAAATTATGTTCATTTAAAATTTCACGATATAATTCTTTTGTATCCATAAAAACTCCAAGATTTATAATTAATCTTTATATCCGCTCCATTCACGAATTTTAGCGATTTTTTCAAGAAATGTATCAACTTCTTCTTCTGTATTATAAAAATAAATACTGGCACGGGCACTAGACTGAACTCCCATATATTTGCCTAATGGTTGAGCACAATGATGTCCTGCGCGAATTGCAATATGTTCATCACTTAAGAGAGATGAAATATCATGTGGGTGAACACCATCAATTGTGAATGTTACAATTCCATTTCTCATATTACCATCATTGGAACCAACGAAATTAATATGAGGAATTTTTTTCATCCCTTCAACTAGACGGCAACTTAATTTACGGTCTTGTTCTTCAATAAAATCAAAGCCAACAGATTGGATATATCTTATTGCTGCGGCCATTCCAACTGCATCACCGGCACTTACTGTTCCAGCTTCAAATTTATGTGGAAGTTCTGCCCAGGTAGCATCTTCTCTTGTTACATATTCAATCATTTCACCACCTGTTAAAAATGGTGGCATTTTTTCTAATAATTCTTTTCGACCGTATAAAGCTCCAATTCCCATAGGACCACATAATTTATGACCACTCATTGCAAAAAAATCTGCACCTAATGCCTGAACATCAATAGGAATATGAGGAGCTGATTGAGCACCATCAACAATCATTACAGCTCCAACAGAATGAGCCTTATCTGCAAGTTTTTTTATTGGATTGATAATACCAAGAACATTACTTATATGAGTGCAAGAAACTATTTTTGTTTTGGAAGTGATTTTTGAATTGATTTCTTCATCACTAATAATTCCAGTTGATTTATCACATTCAAGATATACTAATTTTGCGCCAGTTTGTTTACAAACCATTTGCCATGGAACAATGTTTGAATGATGTTCCATGATAGAAATACAAATTTCATCTCCTTCTTTTACATTAGAAAGACCGTAACTATATGCCACAAGATTTAAGCTTTCTGTAGTGTTTCGTGTAAAAATAATTTCACAGGAATTTTTTGCATTAATGAAATTTGCAACAGTTTCTCTTGAGTGTTCATAAGCCTGAGTTGCCCGTTCACTTAAATCATAAAGTCCTCTAAGAGGATTTGCATTTTCTGTTGCATAGAAATGAGACATTGCATTAAGTACGAGAAAAGGACGCTGTGCAGTTGCAGAAGTATCAAAATACACTAATTGCTCATTTTCTTTTGTATTATGTTCATCAATAGCCTTGAAAAAAGGAAAATCTTTTCTGTATTTATTCATAGTTTATTTATCCAAAAAATCCAAAATTAATTTTTTTACATTATCATCAGGAATTAAATCAGCTGCTGCTTGAATTTTTGCTATAGACATAAGTTTTTCTGCTTCTGATTCACTAATACCGCGAGATTGCATGTAAAAAAGAATATCGGAACTTAATCTGCCGATTGTTGCACCGTGTTCTCCTTCAACATCTTCTTCATCACAAAGAATATTTGGAAGAGATTTATTTATAACTTTTGGTGAAAGAACCAGACTTTCTTCCATTTCGTTACCTTTAGAACCACAACATCCATTTTTGAAATCGATTGTTCCTCTGTAGGTTTTTACAGATTCATCTTTTAATGTTCCATTAACCTTCATAACGCATTCTGATTTTCTACCATAGTGATTCACAATATGATTCATATCAAGATGCTGATTTTTAGAACAAAGATAAGCAACATTTGAAACAAACTTAGACTGATATCCATTTAATGTAACGTGAAGACCCGAATTGTTATGATTGCCACCTAATTCAATTTGTGTAAAGTTAGCTCTTGAATTATCAGAACATGTAAAACCTGTGTCATCAAGCAATATGCTGTTTTCTTCCATAAGCTGAACTTTTACAATATGAATTTTTGCATTTTCTTCTGTAATAATTTTTGTCTGAACTAATGAGGTTTCAGAATTGCCCTTAAATACTAAAATAATTGTACTTTCTGAATTTTCTGTTGCATGAATGAATTGTGTTGCCACAGAAGATGTTTCGAAATTAAAACTTAAAATCAAAGGTTTTTCAACTTTTCCTTTAATTGTTATTAATTCAGTTTCTTTTGAAAAATCATTGATTATTTTTTGTACTGGATGATTTTCTTGTAATGAGTAATCTTTATCTGAAAGTTCAGATTTTTCTATGTAAGAACCATCAGCTTTACGATTATCTTTTGATTTTGGAGTTGCAATATTGCAGATTCCACTGAATACTTTTGGAAAATCGTTTTTTGAATCTTTTAAAGAAGAAATTGTAACACCTTCAGGAAGAGAATCTATGTTAGCTTTGATTTCTCTAAAACTTGCATTAAGAGTTACAAAATCTTTGTTCATTTTGAGCCAGTTCCAGGTTGTGCAAGGAACCGCATTAATTATTAAATTTTCATTCATTTTTACATAGTTCCTTTCATTTCGAGACGAATTAAATTATTCATTTCTACCGCATATTCCAATGGCAATTCTTTGCTGACTGGATTTGCAAATCCTGAAACAATCATACTTCTTGCTTCTTCTTCGCTGATTCCACGGCTCATTAAGTAGAAAATTGCATCATTGCTGATTCTTCCGATTTTTGCCTCATGTCCAACATCGCTTTCATCATTTAAAATTTCCATAGCAGGAATTGTGTCTGATCGGCTTTTTGAATCAAGCATTAAACTTTGACATGAAACTGAAGCTTTTGAACCTTTGGCTTCTTTTCCAATGTAAACGGCAGAACGGTAGAAACTTTCTCCGCCACCTTTAGAAATTGATTTTGTTGTAATTAAGCTTGTTGTATTTGGAGCAAGATGAACCATTTTTGCACCAGTATCAAGACGCTGTCCATGACCTGCAAATGTTACTCCTGTAAATTCTGCTTTTGCGTTTTTTCCTACTAAATCTGATTCTGGGTAAAGATAAGAAACATGGCTTCCAAAACTTCCAGAAACCCATTCAATGCTTCCACCTTCTTCAACTTTTGCACGTTTTGTGTTTAAGTTGTACATATTCTTTGACCAGTTTTCTATAGTAGAGTAGCGTAAATGAGCATTCTTTTTTACAAAAAGTTCAACTGCTCCGGCGTGAAGATTTGCTTCATTATACTTAGGTGCTGAACAGCCTTCAATAAAATGTAAATCTGCTTCTTCGTCAACAATTATTAACGTATGTTCAAATTGACCTGCACCTTTAGCATTTAATCGGAAATAAGACTGAAGAGGAAAACTTAAATGGACTCCTTTTGGAACATAGACAAAACTGCCGCCAGACCAAGCTGCACCATGTAATGCTGCAAATTTATGATCTTTTGGTGTAATAAGAGTCATAAAGTATTCTTTTACCATTGGTCCCCATTCTTCGGATTTTAAAGCTTCTTCAAAACCCATATAAACAACACCTTGTTTAGCAACTTCATCCTGAACATTGTGATAAACTAATTCTGAATCGTATTGAGCACCAACTCCTGCTAAAGACTTTCTTTCAGCTTCCGGGATTCCAAGTTTTTCAAAGGTTTCTTTAATATCATCAGGAACATCTTCCCATTTTCCGCTCATTTTTGTTTTTGGGCGTACATAGGTTGCAATATCTTCCATGTTCAATCCTTCAATACCCGGACCCCATTCTGGAACACGAAGACGATTGTATTCTTCCAGTGATTTTAAACGGAATTCTTTCATCCATTCTGGATCACCTTTTTCTTCACTGAGTTTTTTTATAATATCTGGAGTTAAACCGCTTTCAATACGATAAAAATCCTGTTCTTTTTCTTCATAACGGAAATCGTAAAAATCACGGTTAATGTCATCAATTTGTGTTTTTTCTTCTGCCATAATCGTCTATTTTATATAGTTTTCAAATCCTTCTTTGTTGATTTTTTCTACTAAAGAGCCGTCGCCAGTGTGAACAATGTGACCTTTTACAAGAATATGAGTTTTATCAACATTCAGACTTTCAAGAATTTTTGCATTATGAGTAATAATTAATAATGAACCGCCAACAGTTTTCTGATATTCTTCAATTCCTTTTGAAACAACACGAACTGCATCAACATCAAGACCTGAATCTGTTTCGTCAAGAATTGCAAAATCTGGTTTTAACATTAAAAGTTGAAGAATTTCTGATTTTTTACGTTCGCCACCAGAAAATCCTACATTTAAATCTCTTTTTGCATAATCTGGATTCATGTTTAAAAGTTCCATGCAGGCTTTCATTTCTTTCTGGAACTGAAATAATTTTACATGTTCACCAGTTTTCTGCTGTATTGCAGAACGAATGAAAGATTCAAGAGAAATTCCTGGAACTTCAAGAGGCTGCTGAAATGACATGAACATTCCTGATTTTGCACGTTTATCAGTAGATTCTTCTGTAATATCCTGATCTTTAAAAATGATTTTTCCACTGGAAATTTTATATACAGGATTTCCCATTAATGTATTGCCTAAAGATGATTTTCCGGCACCATTTGGTCCCATTAAAACATGAGTTTCACCAGAATCAATTTTTATATTAAGGTCATTAAGAATTTGTTTTCCGTCTTCAAGACCTGCGGTTAAATTTTTTACTTCTAATAACATATGATTAATATACTAAAAAAATAGGTAAAAGGGAATAGTATTAGTTGAATACAAGAAGAATATTAATGAATATAATTGAAAGGAATTTACTGTTAATGATAATTTAGAAGTGTAATTCTATTGCATAAAAATCTTATTTTTGATATTCTTTATTTCACGTAACTAGATTTTTTGTATAAAAATATTTAATCCCCGTTTTATATTTTTATCGAATCTAATTGCCAGTCTTTTGCAGAACGGATGCCGTTTCCTTTGTCCACTGCACTTGATGCTTAATCGAATTCTTTTAATAGAGGTATTATATGTACGCAACTATTGAATTTAAGGGCAAACAGTACAAAGCAGAAAAAGATGTTGTCCTTACAGTAGACAAGCTTGATGCTGAAAAAGGTACAAAAATTGACATTGATACAGTTCTTTTAGTTAGTGATGGAGACAAAATCAGTGTTGGTGCTCCTTATGTAAAAGGTGCAAAAGTAACTGTTGTAGTTGAAGAATCTTTCAAAGATAAAAAAGTTTTAGTATTCAAATACAAATCAAAGAAAGATTATCACCGTGTTATTGGTCACAGACAGCAGTACACAAAGGTACGTGTTGATTCAATCACACTTGCATAATTAAGATTATAATAGGAGATTACTATGGGAAGAACACGTGGTGGATCTGGTGCAAAAAACGGACGCGATGCAAATCCAAAGAATTTGGGTATTAAAAAATATGCTGGTGAAACTGTAACAGCAGGATCAATTATTCTTAAACAGCGCGGAACAAAATTCTATCCTGGAGACAATGTAATGAGAGCTGGAGATGACAGCTTGTTTGCAACTGCAGATGGAAAAGTAGTTTACGGTGAAAGAAATAATCATAAAGTTGTTTCAGTAGAAGCTGCTAAATAAGTTTTTATAGCTTAGATAAATGCCCGGTTTGACTAAAATCTACCGGGCTTTTTTTTTATAAAACTGTTTAAATACAGATAAATTGATGTAGTTTTTAATTTGTTATTTGTCTTAGGAGAATAAAGTGTTAGGATTCGCAGATGAAGCTTTAATTGAAGTTCGCTCAGGAAATGGTGGAAACGGATGTGTTGCATTTCGTCGTGAAAAATATATTCCTCATGGTGGCCCAAATGGTGGTGATGGAGGAAAAGGTGGCGATGTAATTTTTTGTGTAAAACGAAATCTCCGAACCTTAGCAAAATTAAGACAAAAACATTGTTTTAAGGCAAAGAATGGTGGTGATGGACAGGGGTGGAATCGTTATGGTGCAGATGGTGAAGATGTTGTTATTCCTGTTCCTCCTGGAACTACTATCCGTGATGCCGAAACAGATGAAATTATTTATGATTTTACAACAGAAAGTGAAAATTCTCAGTTTACTTTTTTAACTGGTGGAAATGGTGGTTGGGGAAATGTTCATTTCAAAACTTCAACAAATCAGGCTCCAAGACATGCAAATCCTGGGCAAAAAGGTGAAACTCGATTTATAAAACTGGAATTAAGTATTATGGCTGATGTAGGTCTTGTTGGTTTTCCAAATGCAGGAAAATCTTCTTTATTAACAGCCTTCACAAATGCAAGACCAAAAATTGCTCCTTATCCTTTTACAACAATAATTCCAAATCTTGGAGTACTAAGAATTGATGATGAAAGTGATATTATTATTGCTGATATTCCTGGAATTATTGAAGGTGCTTCAGAAGGTTTAGGATTAGGTGATACTTTCTTAAAGCATATTACAAGAACAGCCTGTCTGATTTTTATGATTGACTGTTCTGATGAAAATTATAAAACAGCTTATGAAACATTATGTAATGAACTTGCCAGTTATTCTGATGAATTAATGGAAAAGCCTAGAATTGTTTTATGTAATAAAATTGATGTGGAAGGCGGTTTTGAGCATGCTGTTGAAATTGCTGAGACAATAAGAGCAGCAGAACCTTCAACTCAAGTTATTCCTGTTTCTGTAATGATGGGACGAGGAATGAAAGATGCTAAACAGGCAATTGTAAAACTTGTAACTGATATGGAAAACCGGAATCAGGAAGAAGAAACTAGTGAGACAAAATCTAGTTTTGGATCAGGGTTTATGGAAAGTCGTGCTTATATTGAAGATGATGAGGATGATGTTCAGTATCCGGGAAGTGAAAACTAAATGAAAATTGCTGTTTTTGGGGGAAGTTTTAATCCTGTTCATATTGGTCATGCAATGCTGGCTGATACAATAATAAAAGAATTGGGTTATGATAAGGTTTTATTTGTGCCTGCTTATATGCCTCCTCATAAAACTATTGCAAACCGGGATTCTGCAGAAGATCGTTTGAAAATGATAGAACTATTCTGTCAGACAGAAGGAAATGGGCATTTTGAAGCAGAACCTTGTGAAATTGAACGAGGTGGTGTTTCATATACTTGTGATACTCTGGCTTATTTAACAGAAAAATATAAAGATAAGCTTGAAGGAAAATTATCGTTTATAATGGGCGATGAAGTTGCAGCGGATTTTAAGAAATGGAAGAATCCTGATAAAATAGCAGAACTTGCAGATTTTATTATAACTCATCGTTACCCTGACGTAGCAGCACTGGAATCTTCTCTTTTTGATAATATTCCAAAAGGTGAGTATCAAAGAGATTTTAAAGTTAGATTTAATATTGAAACATTTGGTTATCCTTGTACTTATCTTGAAAAACCTTTGCTTCCTGTTTCTTCTACAGAGGTCAGGACAAGAGTTGCAGAAAATTTAAGTTACAGATATCTGGTACCAAAAGTGGTATATGATTATATTGAAGAAAAGGGCTTATATAAATGATTAATGATATTCTTTATGGGCAAAACTATAACTCAGTTGTTGCATCTATAAAAGATTATGCAAAATCTCATATAAAACAGTCTCGTTATGAGCATTCTGAACGGGTTGCGGAAATGTGTGTTCAGATTTGTAAGAGATATGGTTTAAATGAAAAACAAGGTTATTTAGCAGGAATTAGTCATGATATTTGTAAATCTTTTTCTGATGAAGATATGATAAAATATGCATCAAAAGATGGTTTGCAAATTTCTGATTATGAAAGAAAAAAAACAGCTTTACTTCATGGACGTGCCGCTGCTGTGATTTTAAAAGAACAGTTTGATATAGAAGATGAAGAAGTTTTAGAAGCAGTTGCAAATCATACTTCAGGTACAATGGGAATGGGGGATATTTCAAAAGTTTTATTTCTTGCAGATAAAATAGAACCTGGAAGACCTCAATCTACTGATGAATACAGAGAAAAACTTTTTAAGTTATCATTAAATGGATTTTTGAGTAATGTTCTTATAGAAAATTATGAATATATTACTAAAAAGGGTTATGAAGTTTACCCGGAAACAAAAAAAATGGTAGAATATTATAAATCATTGAGTGAAAATGAATAAAAAGGTAAATATATGAAAAAATTAAGAGATGAGCAGAAAGGTATTATTTTTATTATTTTAATCGTGGCAATTATTGCTGCTGTTAGTGTTTATTTTGCTTTTTCACTTCAGACTGATACTGTAAAGGAAGTTGCAGATAGAGATGGTCTTTTACGAACATTGTTTGTTGTTGAAAAAGAAGATAAAGAAGCTTTGTTCTCAACTGTTTTGATTTATGATCCAAAATCTCATAAAGCTGCTTCTTTTGATTTACCAGGATATACAGGTTCAATTTTTGCATCTCTTGATAGAAGTGACAGTCTTGAAACTGTTTATAAAGAATGTGGTGTTGATGTTTACAGGGATGAAGTTGAAAAACTGCTTGGTATAAAAATGCCATTTACAATTGTTATTTCTGAAGAAAACTTTATTAAAATGGCAGATTTATTGGGAGGTTTAAGAGTATTTATTCCTTCTCCTGTTGATTACACATCTGAAACTGGCGAACGCTGGCTTTTACCTTCAGGAGCAGTAAATCTTGATGGTGATAAAATTTCAGTTTACCTTAATTATAGAATTCCTGATGAAGATAATGCTGATATTCAGAACAGATATCAGGACGTAATGGTAGCATTTTTATCAAGTTTGAGTGAAAAGAAATTTATTATTTTTGATAAAAATAATTTCAAGAGATTTACAGATTGTATAGAATCTAACCTGGATGAAAGTGATGAACGTTCTTTATTTAAAACTTTCGCTGATATTGATGCTGATACAACAATCCGACAGACAATTACAGGGTCTATAAGAAATGTTGATGGTAAACAGCTTATGTTCCCACTTGATAACGGAAACTTTATTAAAACTGCGGTTAAACAGACAACTGCAATGCTGGATTCTTCGGAAGGTGCATACTCAGGACACGTTTATGTAATTGAAATTAAAAATGGAACTACACAAAACGGTCTTGCAAAGAGAACTGCTGACTTGTATAACCGTTCAAGTTATAAAGTAATGGCACCTGCAGATGCCGATAGACATGACTACGAAGAAACAATTATTATTGATCATATTGGTAATGATGCTGCTGCTAATATGGTTGGTGATTTAATTAAGTGTAAAAATATTGTAAGCAGTGATTCAGAAGATGCAATTTCTGGAAGTGCTGGTGTAGATTTTACAATTATTCTTGGTGCTGACTTTACAGGTCAGTATGTTATTGCTAAATAGTGTAGTAATAATTTAGAGGTTTATAAAATGAAAACAGTAGAAGAAAAAGCTAAAGAAATAGCAAAATTAATGGAAGATGGAAAAGGTAATGATGTTGTCTTGCTTGATGTTAGTGGTTTAAATAGCTGGACAGATTATTTTGTAATTGCAACAGTAAACAGTTCAACTCACTGGCAGGGTTTATATAAACAGATTAAAGATTATATAAAAGATAATGATCTTGAAATTCATCTGACAAATAGAAAAAGCCCTGATGGTGATGACTGGAATCTTATTGATTTAGGTCCTGTTGTAGTTCATCTTATGTCAGAATCTGCCCGTCAGTTTTATGATTTGGAAAAACTCTGGCATGCAGGAAAAATATTAGAATATTAAAAAAAAGAAAGGATCTGATAAAAATCAGGTCCTTTTTAATTTAACGTATATTCAATATAAAAAACTTAGAATTCATCTTCTCGGAAAATATCATCACTTGAAGAACTGTGGAATGAATAGCCATCTTCTGGTTCTACATCATCGTATGGTTCATCAGGTTCCTCTTCTTCTTTGAAAACATCATCGTAATATAAATCTGCATCGTCATCAAAATCGTCTAATGCTTCATCATCTTCTTCATAATCATCGAAGTCATCTTCAAAATCTTCGTCGCCAAAACCATCATCATAGTCATCATCATAAGAAAAATTAAAAGTCATTTCTTCAAATTCTGAATCAGTAGACATATAAAACTCCGTTTACTTTTATAAGCTAAACTCTACACAAAAAAGATATTTCAAACTAATATTATAGTCAAGTAGTTTGGAATAGTAAAAATTATAAAAAATAATTGTTTTTTTCCAGTTGTATATTTGACTAAAATACAAAAAAAAGTATAATAAGAATATTGCAAATGAATATTGAATTTAAGGAAAAAGCCTACGCTAAAGTAAATTTCAATCTTGAAGTATTGCCAAAGCGGGAAGATGGTTTTCATCCTATAAAAAGTATTTTTCAGACAATTGATTTGTTTGATCAACTTATTGTTACTGTTGATGAGAAATTATCGGATGGTACATGTGTAGTTGAGTGCGATTCAATAAAATTACCTGAAAAAAATACAATTTCACTTGCTTATGAAGCATTCTGTCATTTATCAGAAAAGAATGTACCTGGTATAAGGGTAAAACTTATAAAAGGAATTCCTGCTGGTGGTGGATTAGGTGGTGGTTCTTCAGATGCTGCTGCTTTAATAAGAATACTTCAGCAAATCTGTTCTGTGGAACTTTCTGATACACAGCTTGATTATATTGCTGGTAAAACGGGAAGTGATGTTTTCTTTTTTATGCATTGCGATAATGAAGGAAGGGGATGTGCCTTGGTTTCAGGACGTGGTGAAATAGTTAAGAAAATTGAACCAAGAAACGATTTGTTTTTATTACTTATCTTTCCTGAAGTTAGTAGTTCTACAAAAGAAGCTTATGAAATGGTTGATCAAAGATTTCTTGAGGCGAATACTGATGGTAAAGACGTCAAAATAGATTATCCATTGTTCGAGGATTTAGATTCTATTTATAGAATGGATCCTAAAAAATGGAATTTTAATAACACTTTTACTCCTGTGTTGTGCTCTAAATATACTGTTGTTAATAGCTCTATTGAGGCATTGAAAAACAGGGGCGCCGATTTTACGGATTTATCAGGTTCCGGCTCTACTGTATTTGGGGTTTACAAAATTAAGCAGAATGCAGAAGTTGCAGAAACTTTAATTGCAGAATCTTTTTCTTGTAAACTGGTTCGTTTGATGTAAACGATTAATTGTTTATTTGAAGAGGTAGATTTTTATGCAGGTAACTGACATTAGAATTCGCAAGTTGGAGAAAGAAGGTAAGTTAAAAGCATACGTAACAGTAACATTTGATGATTGTTTTGTTGTGCATAATGTAAAAATTATTGAAGGAAACAACGGTGTATTCATTGCAATGCCTAGTAGAAAAACAAGCAATGGTGAATACAAGGATGTAGCTCATCCAATCAATGTTGAATTCAGAAACTCATTGCAGGAAAAAATTCTTGCTGAGTATGAAGCAGGTCATGTTGAAGTTGGTGGTGACATCGACTAATACATATATTGGGTCGTCGGCAAGCGGTAAGCCCCCGGCTTTTGGTGCCGGTATTCCACAGGTTCGAATCCTGTCGACCCAGCTAAATACACATGTTATGTGGTAAAAAATTTAAATTATCCTGAGATATAGGAGCTTTACAAATGAGTACTTTGACACTTAATGCAAAAACTCGTACAACAACTGGTAAAACAGCTGCTAAGAACCTTCGTAAAGTAGGTAGTATCCCAGCCGTTATGTATAATGATAAAGGCGAAGCTACAATGCTTGAAATTAACGAAGTTGAATTCAACAAAATCTGGAGAACTGTTACTCCAACAACTTCTATCAAACTTGTAGTTGATGGAAAAGAAAATGTTGCTCTCATCAAAGATGCAGAATACAACATCCGCACAGACAGAGTTCTTCATGCAGATTTCTTTGTTCCAGCTGCTGATCAGAAACTTGTTATGAAAATCAAGATTCACTATACAGGAACTCCTGCTGGTGTATTAAAAGGTGGTTTCAAGAAAGAAAGAAACAACCAGATTAAAATCAAGGCTTGTATCGCAGACCTTCCAGAAACAATTACAGCTGACATTTCAAAAATCAACGTAAGTGAAGCACTTCGCGTTAAAGATTTGAATCTTGACAGCAAAGTAGAAGTTCTTACAGATGCAGAACTTCCATTAGTAACTGTTTCTCCTGCTAGATAATAAATTTTATCTTGGAATTATAAAGGCTGTCATATTGACAGCCTTTTGTTGTTTAAATAAAAAATCATGAGTTTTAGTTGTATTTTTGAAAATAAAGTTTTAAATGGACTTAATGATTGTGGAGTTGATATTTCTTCATTAGAAAAATCAGATAAGTCTATAGGTGTTGCAGTTTCTGGTGGTGCCGATTCAATCAGTCTTTTGTTTTCTCTTTCTAATCTTTTTAAAAATAAAAATATTAAAATTAAAGTAATTACAGTAAATCATAATATTCGTGCAGAAGAAGAAACAAAAGGGGATGCAGATTTTGTAGTTGATTTTTGTAAAAAAATGCAATCCTGTGGAAAAAATATAGAATGTAAACTTTATGAAATAGAACGGGGAAAAATCTTTAATTTAGCAGAAAAAAATAAAGCTGGAATAGAAGAAGCTGCAAGACAATTACGATATGAAGCTTTTGAAGATTTTATTGCTTCTGAAAAAATCAGTTTTTTATGTCTTGCTCACAATCAAAATGATAAATTAGAAACAATCTTAATGAGATTTTTACAGGGAGCTTCCTGTGATTCTGCTGCTGGTATACCAGAAGTAAGAGATTTATATATTCGACCATTAATTAATATTACTCGTAATGAAATTGAAGATTATTTGAAAGAAAATAAAATAAACTGGCGTACTGACAAAACAAATTTTGAAAATAATTATTTTAGAAATAATATAAGAAATAATCTTGTTCCTTTACTTAATAATAATTTTTCTGGCTGGCAAAAAGCTGTTTTATACGGATCAGAAAAAAATGAAATGGATAGTAAAATAATTGATTCTATTCTTAAGAAAATTGATTTAGATGTAAATAATCAGGAAGTTAGTTTTTCAAGAGCAATGTTTGCTTCTCAGATGGATGGAATCAAAATCCGTGTTTTATTAAAAGCTTTTAATCTTGCAGGAATAAATCAGAGAATACCTTTTGTATTTCTGAATGATGTTATTAAATCAGAAAAGGAATCAAAAGAATTTTATAAAGAATTTTCTGATGTTACAATTTTTATAAAAAAAGATATTGTTTTAATAAAAAAATCATTAAAAAAGACAACGGAATTGTATTTTTCTGATATAATAGAAGAAAGTTGTAATATGCAGTTTCCTTTTGGAAATTTATGTATTCAAAATAAAGGTGATTTTATTACTTTTGAAAATAATCATCAAAAAGTTGATATAAAATGTAAATTTCCACTTAGAATCAGAAGTTTTTATTTAGGAGATGAAATCGAAACTTCTTCTGGAATTATGAAAAAGCTTTCAGATGTATATTCAGACTGGCATGTTGATGAAGAAAAAAAATATTTAATTCCTGTAATCGAAGAATTAAATAGAAAAGATAATCGGATTGTTTGTATCCTGGGAAGTTTTCTTGGGTTTAAAGATTGGGTAGTAAAATAATTTTACTGTAATCTGGAGAAATATGAAAAAACGTTATTTTTGTTTAGTATTGTCATTTTGTTTTTTATTCAGCTCTGTTTTAAATGCGCAAAATAATACTGCAAATCGTAAAACTGCTGAACGCTGCTTAAAACTGGCAGAAAGTTGTGTGATAAATAATAATTGGAATACTGCTTTAAGTCAGGCTGAATTAGGTTTGTCTTATGATGAAACAATTTCCGATTTGTACTATATAAAAGCAAATGCAATTTCTCATATTTATGAAAAACCTTCTAAAGGAGAAATACTTCAGATTATAAAAAAGTCGTTTGAATACAATAACTGGGTAAACTATAACAAAAATGGTGCTCGAATTCTTTATGCTGATTTGTTAAGTGATACAAGACAGTTTGAAGAATCCTTGAAGATTTTAAATGAAGAACCATATATTTATTCTGCAGATGGTGAATTTATCAGAATAAAAAATAATTACAGAATTGGAACTTCAAATTCAATTGATCAGGCAAGAACAAAATTAAGCAGTGCAAGAAAAATCTATCCAAACGATCAGAGATTTCCAAGTTTGTTTTTTACTTTTGAAACTTTGTTTATGAATAATGCTGAACGAAATGGAATTACTTATAAAATTCCTGATTTAGTTCAGAAAATGGCTGAAAACTATATTGTAAAATTTCCAGATTATTCAACCAAAGATGTGGAAATGGAAACAATGGCATCAATGTTTAGCAATGGAGAAAGACAAAAACGTTTATTAAAAGCAATTGGTGAAAAAAATCGTAATAATCCTCTTTTTGCTGTTGCTGCATTAAAAGCCGGTGTTATTACTGAAGAAAAAGCATTTAATTTATTTTTTGATAATTCCAATGATGTTTATCCTTTGATATTGCTGGAAGATTTTGCTTCTTTAATTACAGATTCAAATTTAAAACAGAATTTATATGACCGGTTAAATTCTTTTGATGGAACTCTAGTTTTAGATGAAGACCTTGATATCAGTAATGAATTGATTGTCAAATATTACCGTGGACGTCCACAAACAATTTATTATGATGAAAATAATGATGGAATTCTGGAAATGTTGTGTGACTGTGATTTCGGAGTTCCTGTAAAAATTGTTTATGGAAATACAAAATCTGAACTTACCTATGATATTTATCCTGCGGTTTTAAATGTAAATATTGTTTCTGAACAGTCATATTATACATTCCTTGACGATGATCTGGCTTACACTCCATTTGAAATGCTGGTAAATCCTCCATTTAAAAAACTGGGAGTTGATTTTTATATTCCTTATATCAGTAAGGAAATTGTAGAACCAGATAAAAATCTTCTTGTACAAAAAGCCAATTCTATTGAAATTCCTGTTGAAGATAGACCTGGAGCAAAAGCAAAATATACAGTTTATAAAGGAATTCCAGTTTTAATAAATTTTTATGAAGGAAACAGAGAATATGCCTTTGCAAATCTTGAAGCAGGTTATCCTTTTACCCGTTATGTTGATTATGATAATGATAATCAATTTGAAACTTCAGAAATTTATGATTATGATGAAAAAGGTGAATTTCAGTCTGAAGAGGATAAGAATCTTATTGTAAAATGTTTTGGAAATATATCATTAACAGAAAATTTATATTTGAAAAAAGTTGAAATTGATAAAGATAATGATACAATTATTGATTTTTATGAAGAATATTTAGGAAATGGTGGAAAAATTTCTGCCTGGGATGTTGATGGAAATGGTTTATGGGATAATGTTTATATTAGATATCCATTAACTGAAGATAATATTTTGAGAGAAGAAAATTCTATTTTCAATTCAACTGGAACTTCATCAGTTATTGTAAAAAATGAAAATGGTATACCTGTAAAATTAAATTACAAAAATAAGGATTTAGATTTATTAAAAGGAAATCAAAAAAATTATTATTGGATTGAAACAAAAGGGGATTTAGAATCCGAAGCCGCAATTTATGGTACAATTGGGGATACTTTTGAAAATGCTGTTGTAAGGGTTGTAACTTATAAGGAAAAACGTTTTTCTGTAATTAGAGTTGGTGATTTTACTTTTATAAAACAATTACCACCTACAAGTTATAATTATGATTTTAAAGAGTTTGTAAATGAATAAAAAAATATTTTTACTTGGTTGTATGATAATTGGATTAACAGGGTGTAAATCTATTAAACAACCGGATTCTGTTGCAAAAGAATTAAATTATAGTGATGAAGAAGTAATAAAAATTGAAATTAACAGAATTGAAAAATTAAAATCAAAAAATGCTGTAAAAGCTTTATGGCGTTCCTATTTTCTTGGAAACGAAACAGTTATAAAAGAATGCGAAGATGCTGTTCTATCGGATTTTGATAAAGCAATAGAAGATAATGATTACTCAAAAGCAAAAATTCTTAAAGATTCATTGAGTGTTTATGGTTATAAAAATATTTCTTCTTTAGATAATAAACTAAAATCTTTAAATAATTCTGTTGTACCTGGAACAATTGTTGATAGAACAAAACTTCCTAAAAGCATTGCAAATTGTGTAGATGCAACTGTAACTGTTTGGGTTGATAAAGGAATTAAAGTTGAAAATGGTTCTGGAATTCCTGATATTGTAATTGGCTCCGGTTTTTTTATTGATAAAAGAGGTTATATTATAACTAATAATCACGTAATTCAAGATTGTGTTAATCCAAAATATGAGGGATTTACTCGTCTTTATATAAAATTACCTGGTGATATGGATACAAAAATTCCTGCGAAAGTAATTGGTTATGATCCGATAATTGATCTGGCTTTATTAAAAGTTGAAATTGAACCGGATTTTGTTTTTGAACTTGGTTCTTCAAGTGATTTAAATGTTGGTGATAAAATATCTGTAATTGGAACACCAATTGGATTAGAAGGAACTTTAACTTCTGGAATTATATCAAATACAAAACGAGAATTAACTAAAATTGGAAATGTTTTCCAGATTGACGCAGCAGTAAATTCTGGAAATTCCGGTGGCCCAATGATTGATCAGAATTATAAAGTTCAGGCTATTATTTTTGCTGGTATGCTTCAATTTCAAGGATTGAATTTTGCAATTCCTGTTGAATATTTAAAACAGGAACTGGAACTTTTATATCTTGGTGGAGAAATCACTCATCCTTGGATAGGTGCCTATGGACATACAATCAAAGTAAAAAATGCAAATAAATGGCAGGAAGTACAGTATGTTTTGCCAGGTGGTTCAGCCCATTTTGCAGGTTTAAGAAAAGATTGTATCATCAAAGAAGTAAATGGTACAAAAATTAATTCGGTAGAAGATTTTCATTTTGCTTTATTATCACAATCTGTAGGTAGTTTGATTAAATGTAAATATTCTTTAAATGATGAAGAAAGAGAAACATTGATCTATCTGGAAAAAAGACCATCTCGTCCTGCAGTTGAATTTTATAATAGTGATTATATAACAGATTCATTTATTCCATTATATGGAATGAAATTAAAAGCAGCATCGACATCAAACAGAAAATCATATAGAATAGATTATATTATAAAAGGATCCCGTGCAGATGAATTTGGTTTCTCTGAAAATGATCCAATTATGATTAATGATGTAAAAATTGATTATAAAGAAGAAGGAATTTTTTCTTACGTATATATTCAACGAAAATCAAAAGGCTTTCTTGATGTTTCAATGATTATTTACACACCTTTTGACAGTTTTAATTATTTTTAATTATTTAAAATTTTAGGAGTTATTATCATGACCGAAATGAAATATAAGCGAAATTTCTGTATTGTTGCTCATATTGATCACGGAAAATCAACTTTATCAGACCGTTTGATTCAGAAGGCAAAAATTATTGATGACCGTAAAATGATGAATCAAATTCTTGATAATATGGATATTGAACGTGAAAGAGGAATTACAATCAAAAGTCAGGCTGTTACAATTCCATATCATGCAAAAGATGGTTGTGATTATGAATTGAATTTCGTTGATACTCCAGGACATGTTGATTTTTCTTATGAAGTTTCAAGAGCAATTGCATCTTGTGAAGGAGCATTACTTTTAATTGATGCAACACAGGGTGTAGAAAGTCAGACAGTAAGTAATATGTATATGGCATTGGAACATGATTTAACAATGGTTCCTGTAATAAATAAAATTGATCTTGCTTCTGCAGATGTTCCTTCCTGTAAATCTCAAATTGATAATGAATTAGGTTTAGATTCTAATGATGCAATGTGTGTTTCTGCAAAAACTGGTGAAGGAATTGATGAATTACTTGAAGCTATTGTAACAAAATTTCCAGCTCCAAAAGGAAATCCAGATGGTAAACTTGCAGCATTAATTTTTGACTGTCATTATGATGTTTACCGTGGTGTTGTTGTACATGTTAGAGTAATGGAAGGTCGTCTCAAAACTGGTGATTTAATTAAAATGATGAGTACAAACTGTCAGTATAAAGTTGAACAGTGTGGGATTTTTAAGATTAATTATGAAGAAACCGGGGTTTTAGAAGCAGGAGATGTAGGTTATATTATTTCTGGTCTTAAAACTGTAAGCGATGTAAAAGTTGGTGATACAATTACTTCTGTTGCAGATGGTGTTGAAGAAGCCTTGCCTGGATTTAAAGAAGTAAAACCAGTTGTATATTCTTCAATTTATCCAATGGATTCTAATGATTATGAAGAATTAAAAGACAGCATGGAAAAACTTAAATTAAATGATGCAAGTTTGGTTTATGAAAAAGATAATTCTTTAGCATTAGGAAATGGTTTCCGTTGTGGTTTCTTAGGTTTACTGCATCTCGAAATTATTCAGGAAAGACTTGAAAGAGATTTTGACCAGGCTGTTATATTTACCGCTCCATCTGTTCGTTATTTACTTCATCTTTCAAATGGTGAAGATATGTATATTGATAATCCATCTGAATATCCACAAGGAAGAATAAAGGATGCTGATGAACCATATATTAAAGCAACTGTAATGACTCCTGCCGAATATTTAGGGTCTATAATGGCTCTTTGTACAGAAAAACGTGGTATACAAGTAAATATGCAGTATCTTGATACCAAACGTGTCGAATTAACTTATGAAATGCCATTATCAGAAGTTCTATTTGATTTCTATGACCGTTTAAAAAGTTACAGTCGTGGATATGCTTCTTTTGATTATGAAGTTATCGGCTACCGTCCAACTGATCTTGTAAAAGTTGATATTCTTTTAAATGGAAAAATTGTTGATGCTTTGTCATTATTAACATACAAAGCAAATGCTGTTGAAAGAGCAAGAAAAGTTTGTGAAAGATTAAAAGGGGAAATAAGCAGACAGCAGTTTAAGGTTGCTATTCAGGGTGCAATTGGTGGTCAGATTATTGCCCGGGAAACTGTAAATCCTGTTAGAAAAGATGTTCTTGCTAAATGTTATGGTGGTGATATTACTCGTAAACGAAAACTTCTTGAAAAACAGAAAGAAGGTAAAAAACGAATGAAAATGATTGGTGATGTTGAACTTCCACAGAGTGCATTCCTTGCGGTTTTGAAAGAAAAGGAAGATAATTAATCATTTAGAATTTTTAAGAAATAATCAATTTCAGTTCTGATTCTTTTTAAGAAAGATAAAGATTCTGAATAACAATAGCCGTCCGGGAAGTGTAAATATAAATACTCTCTTGGTTCGGCTATTTTTTTTATTTCTTCATTAATTTTATCTCCTGGAAGTATGATTGTTCCTGTTAAAATGTTTTTTAAGTAATTAAGTTGATTTCTTTCGTTTTCTAAATAATCATTTAATAATGAAATTGTTTTTTTAGAAAAATCTGATTTTATAATTTTGGAATTTTCATAATTTTTGTAAATAATTAACTCTTTTGATAAATGTAAATCTATACCTGTTATTCCTAAATCAAATAAATTCTGTTCTCTTGAAAAAAAGGAAATAAAAAGGTTTGAATAATTTATCATGACTTTGTTTGAATAAAATATATTATTTTGTTTATCTTTGATTTTTATACTGTTAGAATTAAAGCTGGCAGAATAATTTTCAACAGGTCTGATTCTATTATTCTGAAGTAATCTTTCAGAATGAGCTAAAGTTCCTTTGGTATGAGTTATTCCTGCACTGTAAGAGAAATCCATTCCGCAAAAATAAACTGGAATATTTGTATCTTTACGAAATTGTAATGCATAATAAACCGCTGTTAATCCTACTGAACCAAAAGGATTGTTTTTATGAGGAAGAAAAGATTCATTTTCTTTTTTATTTAAAAAATCACTGTCTGTAAAAAGAGTTGTAAAATATGAAAGCCGAGATAAATCAATATTTTGATTTATTTCTGGTAAAGCTGATAATCCTGAAAATATCTGAAAATTGTATTTTAATGTGCCAATAAATGCTTTTGAAATAACAAATTGAGCTTCTTCAATAAAAACGCCGTCTGGAATTATATCGTGTTTCAATAAAGGTTGTAATGCTGTGTCTACACATAAAATATAATATTGATCTGGATATTTCTTTATAAAATTAATTCCATCTAAAAAACTTTCGCCAGCACCAAAAACAATAATTGGTTTATTTATATTTGAAATAAAACTTGAAATAGGGCAGGTTTTTGAAAGAATTTTAAGATTAGTAAAATAATTTTTTGAAAAACGGCGGCCAAATTTTGTAAGTGTAATTCTGTTTGCCCAAAAACTCATTATAGAATTAGTACAAGCTTGTGAAAGTTGATTATAAATTCCTTTACAGAATTGAGTACCGGATGACATCTCCAATGGAATTATTCTTCTGAAAGTTCCCGCCGATGGAAAAACTTTATTTTTATTTGTAATGTATTTTTTTTTGTGAAGAATTACAGGTAAATCAAATATTTCTTCTTCTGTAAGTTGAATAATTAAATCAGAGGAAATATTTAATTCAGGATGATTAATAATTGTTTCTTTAGAAAACTCTTTAAGATTTTTTTCTAATTCGACTGTTATTATTAAGCAGTTTTCTTTAAGTTTTTCTAATAATTCTTTAATTCCGTAATTTAATACAGGACTGAAACATAAGAAAACTGTTCCTGGAAGAATTTCTAAATTTTGAATGTAATTTTGAATTGCTTTTGCAGGATTATATTTTGAATAGAGAAACTTATTATTGTATGAAACAGAAAAGCCCTGTGACGTTTCAACGAGACAGGGCTTATTATTTGAAATATCCAAAAGGTATAACCTTCTAGCGCATCATTTTATTAAAGTATGTATTAATAAAATCATTCTTGAGTTTTGAATTCTTAAGAACTGTTGAATCAATTGAGTTTACATCAAGTGTTCCAACCTGAGATTTTACAATACCAATATCTTCTTCTTCGATTGTTACTTCTTCAGAAGTTGTATACTGAAGAACTACAACTGAATCTGTCATTACGATTGGATTTGAACATTCATTCATTTTCAAACTGAATGCATTTTTTAAGAATGATTCATTTGAAGAAGCTGATTTTAATACATCAGAAACAGAAGGATCTAATGAATCAGCAATTGCAACACTTCCGTAGTTTAATGGGAATGGAGCAATTGTTACTTTTGTAAGACCAAACTGTTCACATGCTGCATCAAAATCTGAATTTAATACAGCAGTTGTAAAATCTTTTGCTTTTGCAGAGAAGTAATCTTCAATAATAGTTGATTCATAAGAATAAAGATAAGATGAAACTTTAGAAAGCATGTCAGCATCTGTAAAGTCTGGCTGAACGTTTTCGCTCTTTTTCTTGAAAATTGAATAACCATTTGATGTTGGAATTACTTTTGTAATAGAACCAACTGAAAGATTTGTAATATCAGCAATATTTGCTTTATCTTCAAGAACAGCTTCTACCTGATACTGGAAATCATTTGTAATATTTCCTTCTGTGTCAGAAAGTCTGTTATTAGAATATTCTGCAATTGCATCTTCAAAAGTTAATTCATTATTGTTGATTCTTGCAATAACAGTATCTGCCTTTGCTGAATCGTCACAAGTAATTACGGATAAATTTAATTTTACAAATTTAGCAGCATTTTTTTCTGCATAGTTTAATTTTTCTTCTTCTGGATAAGATGATTTATCAAATGAAACCATATCAAATCCACGTTTTTCTTCATTGAAGTTAGCAAGGAATTTCTTTTCTGCTTCAGAAATCTTTAAGCCGTAAAGTGTTGTAACGCCAAATTTTTCTGATGATCCATAGAAATCTTCATCATAACTTGAAATCAAGAGATCCTGACGGATACTGTTTTTTAAATCCTGAATAGATTTTGGATCTGCTTTATTATAAAGTTTAACTGAGAATTTTCCGTCTTCCTGGAACTGAGGAATTGTTTTTACAACTCTGTTTACGCTTGAATCTGAAACTACAAAACCTGCTGCATTTAATGCATCTTCTGCAATATACTGTTTTACAGTTTCTGTAAATGCTGAATTAAAAATCTGGTAATTATACTGATTTGGATCCATTCCGTACATCTGATAATTTCTTGAAATTCTTTCGAGATTAGAGTTAAAAACTGAACCCTGTTCATAACTGATTTTTCTACCGTTGTATTCACCAAATGTTAAAATATCTCTTTCAGCCATTGAAGAACCTAAAGAAGATGGCAAAACAAATGCAATAAAACTGATTACAAGAACTACAAGTCCACCAAGTGAAGTGAAAAGTGTACCTTTTTTCATATTATTTTCCTTATTATATATATTTTAAATAGTAGAATATTTTACCATATTATCTTGATGTCATCAAGTTATCTTTTGCCTTGAATCTAAGGACAGCTTCATCAATAAGAAGGTCTACAAGATCATTAAATCCAAGTCCAGCTGCTTCACACATTTTAGGAAACATGCTGATAGGTGTAAAACCTGGTAATGTGTTGATTTCATTTAAATATACGGCATTTGTATCTTTATCAATAAAGAAATCAACTCGTGAAAGACCTGTTGCATCAAGAGATTTATATGCTGCACATGCAGTTTTTCTGATTTTTTCAATATCATTTTCAGAAAGATTTGCAGGAATTCTTAAAGTTGCACCATCTGGATCGTTATATTTAGCATCAAAATCATAGAAAGTGTGAGTTGGAACAATTTCGCCAGGAAGATAGGCAACAACAGCTTCGTTATCTTTATCTGGAGCAAAAGTTACAGAATTTCCAGTTACAGAACATTCAACTTCTCTTGCATTAATAGATTTTTCAATCAAAACTTTATCATCCCACTGGAATGCTTCCATAAGGGCAAAACTTAATTCTTTTCTGTTTGTTGCTTTTGAGGCACCATTAGAAGAACCTGCACAACAAGGTTTTACAAACATTGGATATCCAAGTTCTTTTTCAGTGTCATCTAATACAGCATCATAAATTGTTGAATCCAGCATTGTTGAACGTTTCATGCAAACATAAGGAACAACTGGAAGGCCAACACTTTGCCAGATCATCTTTGTTTTTTCTTTATCCATTGTGATTGCAGAAGAAATATGAGTACATCCAACATAAGGAATATCAATCATTTCAAATAATCCCTGGATTGTACCATCTTCACCATAAGTTCCATGGAGGGCAGGGAAGATAACATCAATATCAATTGCTTTTCCGTCAGCTATTAATGCTTTATTTTTTGCACCAGGAATAACTGAAATAAGTTTTGAATCGTCTGTTACAATCTGTAAAGGAGCTTTTGTATCTGCACAGATTCTATCATATTCAGATTTATCCTGAAGATACCATTTTCCGTCTTTTGTAATACCAATTAAAATAATATTGTATTTTTTAGTATCAATACCTCTAACAATTGATGCAGCTGAAATTAAACTGATTTCATGTTCTCCGGAACGACCACCATAAATAACTGCAATATTCATTATATACCTCGATTATTTAATTATTTCCTTTAATGCTTTTTTAGCCTCTGAAATTTCATCATAAGGCATTGTGTAATCTTTATAGATGATGCTGTTTTCATGTGATTTTCCCAAAAGTAAAACAATATCACCTTTTTTTGCCATTTTAAAAGTTTCTCTGATTGCCTGTGGACGATCATGGATAATAAAAAGATTTTCATCCATAATTTTTCCTTCTTTTTCAGCACCAACTGCAATGTCTTTTAATAAAGTAACAGGATCTTCTCCTCGTGGATCTTCATCTGCAAGAATAACAACATCACAGAATTTTGCAGCAATCTGTCCTTGTAAAGGTCTTTTTGTAAGATCTCTTTCGCCGCCACTTCCAAAAACAACAAACATTCGTCCAGAACAGCGTCTACGGATTGGTGGAAAGATTGTTTCAAAACTTGAAGGGGTATGAGCATAATCAATAATTAATTCAAAAGGCTGACCTTCATCAATTACTGTCATACGGCCCTTAATTGGAACCAATTCTGAAATTTTTGATGCAACTTCTTCAAAAGAAAGACCTGTTACACTGCTTACTGCAATAATTGATGCCATTAAATTGTAAGTATTAAATGCTCCTGGTAAAGATGCTTTTACAGAGAAATGAGTTGTTTCTCGTGGTAATACAGGATCATAATTTTCAGAATAGATTGAATCTTTTCCATCTGCAGAAACATCAAAAGAAATTCCATATGTTGCAGATGCAATGTTTTTTCCTGTCATGTATCTTAAATTATCTGGAATTGGAGGAAGAGGAACTGCATTACTTCCATTTTCTGCTGCGGCTTTTCCTGCTTTTCCTTCTGTTGTAAATCCATAAACGTTATGTTTTGTAGAATTTATAAAATATTCAGCAGATGGATCTTCAAGATTAACAATACCAATAGAATTAATCTTTTTTTCTTTTCCATCAATTATTTTTATATGATTGTGTTTATCTAACGCTCTGAAAAGATTTGCTTTATCATTTCTGTAGGTTTCAAAATTTTTGTGGAATTCCAGATGTTCCAGTGTAACGTTCATGAAAACACCACAATCGAAGAGAATATTTCCACATCTATTAAGTTTTTCTGATAAACCGTGAGAAGAAGATTCTACAACTGCATAAGTACAACCGTTTTCAAGCATTTCGTTTAAATGATGCTGGATAATTGGAGCTTCTGGGGTTGTCTGATGCTGAGGATTTGGAACAGCTTCTCCCCCAAAAGAATATTCAACGGTAGAAATAAAACCTGCTTTGTGTCCACAGGCTCTTAACAATTGCCAGATAAAAGATACTGTAGAAGATTTTCCTTCCGTTCCTGTTACACCAATAACAATAAGTTTTTTTGAAGGTGAATCATAGAAAGTATCAGAAACTGGTGCCATTGAAAAACGGGCATCTGGTACTTTAATTAAAACAGGTGCAAATTTTGGCTGTTCATCAGATACTGCATTATCCATTGTTCGTTTTACAATTTCTTTTGCAATTTTTTCAGATAAATTCGAGTCTAAATTTCCTTGAAAAATAATAACGTTGGCACCTTTTGCAATAGCATCAGGAATAAAAACGTTTCCATCAATATGTGTTCCAGGAAGCGCAAAATAAAGAGAATCTTTGGTAACCTGGCGGGAATCAAAAACAAGATTTGACACAGGAATATTGTTTATTTCTGTTAAATCATTACGAATTGAACCATCAGCAGCAACTACAGTGTGTTCAAATGATGGTAAAAGATCAGAAAGTATTTTTGTCATACCTTATATTATAATATTAATTCAATGTTTAGTCATCAAAATTATATTTATTATATATTGGTGAAGAATTTATATGTAATTTGGGAGCTTTGTAATTTAATTTTCGTTTCTTAAAATCATTTCGTGATAATTATCCCACCAGGCAAGTTCTTCTTCATTTGTTGCGGCTTCAGTTTCTTTAAATGTTTTGTCAATTTCATCAACTTTATCCTGAAGGGCAATTACTGCTTCTACAATGCAGGGTTCAAAGTGAGTATTTGATGATTGTCTGAAAGTTTCTAAAGCCTGAGAAATTGGCATTGGTGATTTATATAAACGCTGGCTTAATAAAGCATCAAGAACATCTGCGGCCGCCATAATTCTTGCAGAAAGAGGTATTTCGTTTCCTTTTAAGTGATAAGGATATCCTGTTCCATCCCATTTTTCATGATGACATAAAGTCATTTCTTCGGCAATTTTGTTGAAATTTCCTTTATCTACCAAAGGTAAGAAATCTATAAGTTTGGCTCCTTCTTCTGGATGACAGCGCATTAAATCGTATTCTTCTTCATTGAATCTTCCGTTTTTATTAAGAATTCCTTCTGGAATATGAATTTTTCCAATATCGTGAAGGAAAGCGGCAGCCTTCATATTTTTTATTGTTTCATCAGTTAATTCGTCTGCGTAATATCCAAGTTCTCTAAGTTTTTTTGCAATTAATTCAACGTAGGTTTTTGTATGAATTACGTGGCGGCCTGTAAATAAATCATGACTTCCTAAAAGCTGGGCAACAAATTCCATAAGATAAAATTGATTTTCCTGTAATTCTTCAATTACTGTATCTCGTTCTGCAAGAGTTTTTTCTATGGATTTTTTATTTCTTGATTTTAATATTCTGTGAGCAATAAACTGGAGTGCTGTAATAAAATCCATGAATAAAGCTATATAGATTGAATAGCTTACTGGTAATGGCCAGATGTTATAAATTGAAAGAAAAATTAAAATGATTGATAGAATTAATACTGTTATTAAAATTGTTGTAAACATTGCGGAAAAAATAATATCACAACAAGGATTTTTTTTTCTATATTTAATTAAAAAAAATAAAAAATTTGTTATAATTATAAAAAATTTACAAAAACTTGCAGGAAATTTATATGTTTGAAGTAAGAGTTGAAAGTGATTTTGCCGCTGCTCATTTTTTAAGAGATTATCATGGAAAGTGTGAAAATCTTCATGGACACAATTATAAAGTATATGCTCATGTTCGTGGTGAAGTTTTATCAGAAGGTGGAATGCTTCTTGATTTTACTCAGTTAAAAGCAGCTTTAAGAAAGGTTTGTAAAAAGTTAGATCATACCAACTTAAACGATCTGGAAGTTTTTGATCAGAATCCAAGTGCAGAACGAATTGCCATGTTTATTTATGATGGAATAATTGAAGAACTGAAGATTGAAGGAATTGATATGACTTACAAGCCTGGAAGTTCGGATGCCTTTTTACTTGGCGTAGATGTTTTTGAAACCGATACTTCCAGAGCTCGTTATAGAATCTGTTAATTTTTATAGTTTAATTGTTATGGACAGCAATAACAGCGTCAAAGGAATCTGTGGTTCTGTTATTACTAAAAAGTAATGGGAATTTTGATTTATAAGAAATCCATGAATTTCCGTTATTGATTCCCCATACTGTTACACAGGTGATTTTATGTTTTCCTGTGTATTTATTTCCATATTTTTTAAGCATTTTGAAATAATCTGAATAACCGTTTTTTGCTGTATTTTTTGAATTAGCTACAATATCAAGTTCTGTAACATGTACATCAAGTTTATCGAGAAATTTCTTTAATGCTGATTCATAATCCGAAACTCTTGGGAAAGGCTGTTCAACATCAACATGAGACTGCATTCCCATAGCATCAATTCTTGGTTTTATAGATTTACCGTTAATTGTTTTTGCTTCTGCAGCTTGGAGAAGATTAATCAGATGAAGGATAGCATCGGTTTTATAGCCACCGGTGTAGTTCATGTATTCATTGTAGTCGTTGTAACATAATTTTACATCTTCTGGTGCATAGGCATTTGCAAAACGGAATGCGTTGATTATAAATTCTTCATTACCATAAATCTGATACCAGAAAGAACCTCCATCTGCTGGACCCTTATTTTTTGTATCCTTAGTAGAGCCTCTTAACCAGTTCTGATTTGAACCTGAATAAATATTTCCTGAATCATCTGCCATAGCTTCATTTACTACATCCCATGCCCAGATTGCACGATAATCATTTTCGGCTTCCCATTCAGCAACATGATTCAATACTGTTTTGATATACCATTCGTGGCGGGCTGTCATTGTTTCTTTATCTACAAGATTATTAATGCTGACTGTTGATTTACCACCATACTGATTGGTTTTAGTAGTTACATCTGCAATCCAGTTTTCTGCATAAAAAGCATCTGGTGTTTGTGAATGCCAGGTAAGAACATGTCCTCGCATTTTAATTCCCATTTCTTTGCAGGCAGAAAGACATGCATCTACGGTGGAATAATTTAATGTTTCAGGAACTTTAATTGTTATTCCGTTAGAATCTGTAAAATCTACTAAAGTTGCTGTTGTTCCGCTAAAACCCCATCCAAAGAAACCGTCAGGCTTAAATTCATTTCCCATAGTGATGGAATTAGCATGTTTTGCAATTCCTTTTCGACTGTTTTCATTTGCAAGTTCTTTAGAGTTGTTTTCACAGGCAATACCAAAGTAATCAAAGGTATCAGAATAAGTCTCTTTTAATGAAGGAACAGATTCATCTATCCAGTCTTTTCCTCCCAAAACGGAAGAAGTAATTTTATATTCCACATTACGGAGCTGGATTTCTAAATCGGCGGGATTTGTTCCGTAGGTAGATAAATAAAGAACTGTATCTGCTCCTGCAGTATAAACATTTTTTGCATTAGCAGAAGGAGTTGTTACTTTTATCCAGTCACTGGTTCCTGCAGGAAATGATTTACTTGTAATAATAGGGTAACCGGATGTAGTTAACTGCCACATAAGGTTTGCTGAAGATTCACCTTTATTGGTAACTTTCATTTCAACAGTTAAATCAACAGAAATAGATTTTTCTGCGTATTCAGAAAGACTGTATGCAATATAAGCAAAAGCTCCATCTTCTAAATCTGAACCATTAATGTTTTCATCTTCTTGTGTGTATAAATTTGTTTCAGATCCATAGTTGGCGGAAGTCTCACATGATGTAAATAGCAATGTCAGGGCAGAGAGAGCGACGATGATTGTTTTTTTCATTGTTTTAGTTCTCCTATAATATAAGTTAAATAATAAACGGATTTCCCTTTGAGAGAAATCCGTTTATTTTCTTAAGAATTATTCCTTACATATATTGTAATTATTTATGCGCATTAATTACTGCCCAGAATGCATCATTTGGTTCATAAGTATCCCCAATATCATACTGAGGAAGAACTGCAGCACCAGTATTATATGTTACATCCTTTTTGTTTACATCTACATTATTTACAAGATTAAACAATAAAGGATAAGTTTTCTTACCACCAGGTGCAGAAGGATTAATCCATGAACTTTCGTTGTTAATACCCCAGATTGTTACATTTGTAATTTTATGTGTTCCAGAAGATTTTTTGCCGTATTTCTGAAGCATTGTAAAATAATCTTTGTATGCCTCTGTTGCAGCAGCCTGAGTTTCTGCACTAAAGTCTAATTCTGAAACATGAATGTCTGCAATTGCAAGGAAACGTTTAAGAGCAGATTCATATCCGTTTACTCCTGGCCAGCTTGTTCCAACATGTGACTGCATGGCAATTACATCAAGACGAGGTGCAACAGATTTTCCATTTACAGTTTTAGCTTCGCCAGTTTTAACTAACTGTGCAATATGTTCAATAGCAGATGTTTTGTAATGGCCGTCAGCATCCCAGTATTCGTTATAGTCGTTGTAACAGAGTTTAACTTCTTCTGGTGCATAAGCATTGGCAAAACGGAAGGCATTTACAATAAATTCTTCGTTGCCATAAACCTGATACCATCTTGAACCGCCACCATTGTCTGGTGATTTATTTTTTGTGCCTTCTGTAGAACCACGGAGCCAGTTCTGAGAAGTTCCTGTATAAGTTTTTCCTGCATCATCTGCCATAGCTTCGTTTACAACGTCCCAGGCCCAGATTGCACGGTAACCATTTGCTTTTTCCCAATCATCAACGCATTTAAGTACAGTTTTAATGTACCATTCGTGGCGGGCTGTCATTGTTTCTTTATCTACCATGTTGCTGATTAATTCGCCATTGTATGTAGGAGTGTAGTTTTCTGCAAAGAATCCGTCTGGTGTTTGGGAATGCCATGTGAGAACATGACCACGCATCTGAACATTCATTTTTTTACATACATTTAAAGTAGCGTAAATTAAATTTTCTCCGTTGAGCTTAGAAGGAACTTTGATTGTTTTACCATTGGAAGCTGTAAAGTCTACAAGAGTAGCAGAACCAATTGAACCATCCCACCATTGTAAAAGGAACTGTGGTTTTAATTCATTTCCTAAAGTAATTGAGTTTGCGTGTTTTGCGATACCTTTCTGAATTTCTTCATAGTAAAGTTCGCCTGGAGTTCCCCAGTAACCATCTGCAGTATAATCTCCGTATTTATTTGAAGTTACTGCTTTAATTCCAAAGTTTCCGTATTCTGCCGCAATACCAATTGAATCAAACTGATCTTTGTAAGTTTCATAAAGAGATGGTACTTTATCTGCCAGCCAGTCAGATGCACCAACTTTCTTTTTATCTACTTGAGATAAAACTCCGTTGTTTGCATTTAAGTCTGACGCTTTGTAAGTTTTAGTATTACCATCTGCTGCAGTAATTACCAGTGAAAAATTATCAAGATAAATTGTTAAATCTGTGTAATCAATACCACCAGCATTTAAATAAAAATATGCATCTGCAGATTCAATTGTAACATCTTTCGTACCAGAAACTTTTTCCCAGTCAGAAGTGCCCTTTTCAAATTCTTTTGCAGCAATTACAGGATAGTCGCTTCCTGTTGAAACCTGCCACATTAAATTCTGTTTTGCTTCATTATTATTTTCAACCAGCATATCAGTTGAAAAATCAATGGCTATTGTCTGTTCATTGTATTCGCCAAGATTAATTGTTACGAAATTCCATTCGTTTGTTTTTGAACCGTCAATTTTTGTTACGGTTGCACTTGGTTTTACTGTAACGTTTGGTGTACAGGCAGAAAAGATGATAGCGGCTGATAAAAGAATGCCACTAAATAGACGTGAAAGTTTGTTCATTTTGTAACCTCGTAAAAAAAAATTTTGTTGACTACTTTTTTAGATAAATTCGGGTTAACTTTTTTAATGAATTTTTAATTATTATATTATATCACAAAAAAAAGTTGGATAGGGAAATATAACTAAAAATTTATATATTATCCAACTTTATTATTTAAAATCTTACAGGAACTCCCATTTTATTTAAATCTTCCTTGATTCCGCCAACAGTGTATTTTCCTGAATGAACCATTGTTGCTATAAGAGCGGCATCAGCTTTTCCTTCCTTTAATACATCTGCCATATGCTGAGGAGTTCCGCCACCGCCAGAAGCAATTACAGGAACTGGAACATTTTCTGCAATCATGCGGGTTAGTTCAATATCATAACCGGCTTTTGTACCATCTGCATCCATTGAATTAAGTACAATTTCGCCTGCACCAAGGGATACACCTTTTTTAGCCCATTCAAGGGCATCAAGACCTGTATCAACTCGGCCACCATGAATTGTAGTTCCATATCCGCTTGGTTTTGTAGGATCTTTACGAACATCCATTCCAAGAACAATACATTGATTACCAAAAATGCGTGCACCTTCTGTAATTAATCCTGGATTTTTTACAGCAGGACTGTTCAAAGAAACTTTTTCGGCACCTGCAAGAATAGTGTCACGAATATCTTCAATAGTGTTAATTCCTCCACCAACGCAGAAAGGAATAAAGACCTGGGAAGCAACTTTTGAAATTAAATCAAGGATTGGTCCTCTGCCACGAGCTGATGCAATAATATCGTAAAATACCAGTTCATCAACACCCTGACGATAATATTCTGCAGCCATTTCTACAGGGTCCCCTATATCTATATTATTCTGAAATTTTACACCTTTTGTTGTACGTCCATCTTTTACATCAAGACAAACAATAATTCTTTTTTTTAGCATTTTGGCTCCATTTTTTTAGTTTTCACAGAAATTCTTAAGAATCTTTAATCCAGCTTCACCTGATTTTTCCGGATGGAACTGGCAGGCAAAAACGCTTCCGCTTTGGATAACAGCAGGAACTTTTATTCCGTAATCAGCAGCTGCTTTAATTACAGAATTTTCTTCCGGACATATAACATAGGAATGAACAAAGTAGAAATCAGCTGTTACAGGAACATCTTTTAAAATTGGACAATTTCCATTCTCATAATTAAGATTATTCCATCCCATATGAGGAATCTTAAAGCCTTTTTCCTGTAATGATGAATCAATATTAGAGAAATGTCTGATTTTTCCTTTTATTAAACCTAAACAGTTAGTGTTGCCTTCTTCAGAAAAATCAAAAATAATCTGGGAACCAAGACAAATTCCTAAAATTTCCTTACCAGAATTTGCCCAGTTTTTAAGAAAATTATCAAAACCTGTTATTTTGAGTTGCTCCATAGCATATGCTGCATCGCCAACTCCAGGGAAAATCAACTTAGAACATTCTTTAAGATCTTCAGGATTTTTTGAGCGAATATATTTTATATTCAAACTTTGTAAGGCGCGTTCAACACTTGTAATGTTTCCAGCGTTATAATCAACTATTCCAATCATAAGTTAAAAATAATGGAATAAATTGTCATTTGCAATATATATAATAAAATTTTGTATTCTATACAGAAAATTACTCTTCAGCTTCGTCGGTTTCTTCTTCTTTTGGCGCTTCTTTTGCAGGTGCTGGAGCAGGAGTTTTATTGTTCTTTCCTTTTTTTGATTTAATTCGTTTTGGTCGTTTTTTATAATTTACAATTTTGTTTGTTAGAATAATGACAAGTACCATTGCCACAAAAGTAACAATTACTCTCCAGTCCTTTACTACTGAAAATGCTATTGATAAAATGCTAGAAAAATCCATGCTTTATTTATCGGAATAATTTTTCTTTCCATAAAGAAATCTATGGTAACCTTAAATAAAAATCCATGTTTTATTGTATAAACAGCCGATAATAAAACAACAGGAGTTTTTTATGAAACACAAATTGTTTTTAATTTCGTTGATTCTTGCAGGAACTTCATTATTTGCCGAGAATTCCGTAAAATTTGAATTTAAACATTCTAAAGGTGATTCAAACAGTTATCTTTCAACTGTAGATGAATATGTTTATGTAAATAATCAATTAAGTCATAAGGCTCAGATTATTAATCGAATTGCATCCAATGTTGCAGGTGCTACTCCAGAAGGTGATGGATTCATTTATGCAACATATTTAACTACAGAAAATTCTGTTGGACAGAATTCAGGGCTTTTAAGATACAAAGAAGAAACAACTTCCAGTGTATTTATGCGTTCAAAAAAAGGTGAACTTACTATTTCTGATGATATTTATATGCCAACAGTTAGAAATGTTCCTGTATTTCCAGATAAAGCTGTAAAACCTGGAGATACATGGACTGCTGATGGAAAAGAAGTTCAGGATGTAAGAGATGTGTTTAATATGAAAACTGCATTAATATTTCCTTTTACAGCAACCTATAAATATACCGGTGATATTCAGGAAGAAGGAAAAACCTTAAACGTAATAGAAGTAAATTATACTTCATCATATAAAGTTCCTGATTCTGTGATTCAAAATGGATGCGAATTAAAATCATCAAAAGTTTATTCTAAGCAGATTTTATATTGGGACAATCAAAAAGGTTTACTGGATCATTATAATGAAGAATTCAGTATTCTTTTAATAGATGTGCAGGGAAATCAGTTTTTATTCACAGGAACTGGAAATGCAAAAGTAACTGAATATAAATCTGTAAATAATGAATCTTCTTTGAGAAAAATTGAAGATACTATTAAGGGCTTAAAGTTAAAGAATATTTCTGTTAAAAAAGGCGATAAAGGTTTGACAATTAGTCTTGAAAATATTCAGTTTGAACCAGATTCACCAATTTTACTGGATTCAGAGAAACAGAAACTTAATCTTCTTTCAGAAATTCTTAATGAATATTCTAATGATCTTTTGATTACGGGGCATTGTGCTGCACGAGGTACTGTAAAAGAACGTCAGGAACTTTCAGAAGAAAGAGCTGAAGCAGTTGCTGAATATTTGATAAATCTTGGTGTTCGAGACAGATATCATGTTTTTACACAGGGAAAAGGCTCTGAAGAACCAATTGCTACAAACGCTACCGAAGAGGGCAGAGCAAAAAATCGTCGTGTAGAAATTACAATTATGGATTAATTTGTTTTTTCAAAGCAATTAGTTTTCCTTTCCAAAGCAGGCCTTGTTCTTTTATAAAGCCTGCTTTTTTTAATTGTTCAAATACTGTCTGATTATCCATATGATTCCAGAATTTTATTCCAGTTTGTTTTAGAAAATAATCATTCATTTTTGAATATAAAATTTCTCCTGCTTCATCTTTTGAATATAAATTCTTATTTCTTCTGATAATATTAAAAGCAACTTCATAATCAGTTTTAGTTTTATTTTCTTTTTGATGAAGTAATGCAATTTTTTTCTTAAAAAAGGGAAGATTATTTATTTGAGTCATTATTTCTTTTTTATTGCATAAATCACAACCTGAACAAACAGCTTTTTCCGCTCCAAGGGAATCCAGTAAAACCTGACGTCTGCAATCATTTGTTTCTGCAAATTGTTTCATTGCTGCCTGTCTTGAGTTTTCTGGAAAATCTGCATATTTTAATGAATCTTCAATGCTCCAGATTAAAATGGCTTTTGCAATAGAACCGTCTCTTCCACCACGACCTGCTTCCTGAATGTAGGCTTCTGCAGTTTCAGAGGGTTCAATATGAATAACTGTTTTAATATCTTTTTTATCAACTCCCATTCCATAGGCACAGGTAGCACATAAAATCCCATCTTTACTGTTATAAAACCATTTTTCTACCGATTCTTTTTCATCTCGTTCTAGTCCTGCGTGATAAAATTGTGAAATATTTTTTCCGTAAAAAAGATTTAATTCTCTGCACATGTCTTCTGCATTATTTCTGGTTCCGCAAAAAATGATCATTGGTTTTTTTTCAGTTTTGCTCAAAAATAATGCTTCCTTTTTTTTAACTGCAGCCCTTTTTACAAAGTAATGAATGTTCTGTCTGTCACTTTCACTTCTAACAACATGAGCTTCTCCATTAAAAAGTATTTCTGAAATTCTAGATAAAACTGAAGGGGAGGCAGTTGCTGTAAATGCCGAAATAACAGGTGGATTAAGTTCTTTAATTACATTGCTTAAAGTTAAATATGCAGGTCTAAATGAATCTCCCCATTCACTTACACAATGGGCTTCGTCAATCGCAAGATGAACAATGTTAAATTCCTTTAATTTATTCAACAAACTTTTATTTTGAAGAATTTCGGGATTTGCAATTATGATTTTTGCACCATTTTTTAATTTTTCAAAATTTTCATTCCGGATTTCCTTCGTTTGTCCACCTCTGAATAAAACACATCCTAAACTACCTTCTTCCATTCTTCTTTGCTGATCGGTCATTAATGCAAGTAAAGGATAAATTACAAGTGTGGGCGAATTAAAAACCAATGCAGGAACCTGAAAACATAAGGATTTTCCAGCTCCAGTGGGTAAAAGAATAATTTGTCTGCCCTTACAAAAGGAATCTTTATTTTCTTTATCCAGTTCAATTTTTTCTTTTTCAGAAGACTGATCATATATCTTTTGATAATTATAAGCTTCAAGAATATTTGAAATAACCATTCGCTGCCATGGGTAAAGATATTTTATTCCAAAATTTTCCTGTGTAAGTTTTAATACTTCATCATCTTCGGTTTGAATATTTTCATCTACATTTTCCATAAAAGAAATTTAGTTTTTAATTTAATAAAACCGGAAGTATTTTTAGCATAATTAAAAAAAATTATTATAATATTAATATGATTGATTCAATTATTTTATATTTACAGCAGAATATAGTTTTAATATTTGTTATTGTTTGTCTTATTTTGATTATTTTTATTCAATTTTTTCGTCATAGAAAAAGAATTTCTACAATCAGAAAAGATACATTAAAAAGATCAAAAGCTGTAAGAGAAGGGCAGTTAACAGAACAATTTGCACCATATTTGCCAGATTTTCCTGGGAATCCTGCTGATGCAAAATTTTTAGGTAAACCTGTAGATTTTATATGTTTTAACGGCCTGGATGAAAAAGATGAAGTTGAAGAAATTGTCTTTGTTGAAGTTAAAACTGGAGATTCAAAATTAAGTTCCAGAGAACGAAGTATAAAACGGGCGATAATAGAGGGACGGATAAAATATGTAGAATTTAAGGTTAAATAAAAAAGACTGCCGTATTTTACAGCAGTCCTTTCTTATTTTCTAGTAAGAAATTCTTAATTTTTCCCACATGGAATAATACATTTCAAGATTTTCACCTAAATCGTATTTTAATTCACACTTATCAAGTAATTTTGCTTCATACATTGGAGTTGAAGTCATATATTGTTCTGCTTCCATATTTACAGTGCAAGGGAACATAAAGAAGTCAAGGAATTGAGCATAGTTTTCTGGTCTGTGAATAAAGTTTATAAATTCACTAGCAAGTTCAACATTCTGTGAATTTTTTAAGATACACATACTGTCAAGATATGCTGGGCCTCCATCTTCAGGAATAAAGAAATCTATAGTTTCATCCCATTCTTCTTCTGGAACTTCACCGTAAATACATTCTGCATAACCCTGGCAAAGCCATAAATCGCCACGAGCAAAATCTTTTCCAAAGCCTTCTGCATCATATTTTACAATGTTTGGACTCCAGTCCTTTTTTATCATTGCAACTGTATTTTTAAGAATCTGTTTATCTGTTGTACAAACGCTATATCCCTGGGCTTTAAGAGCATCTCCTAATACTTCCCGATAATCATCCATCATTGATGCGTGATCTTTAAATAATGGATTTCCAAAAATATTCCAGTTTCTTTCATAAGAACCTTCAGGAACTTTCTTTTTGTTAACGCTGATTCCTGCTGCCCCGTAATAATATGGAACTGCATATGTCATATCAGGATCGAAAGTCATTTTCTTAATGATTTCCGGATTAATCTTTTCTCTGTTTGTAAATTTTGACTGATCTATTGGCTGTAACATTCCTCTTTGAATCATAATTGTTACATAATCCTGAGATGGAACTACAATATCAAAACTTTTTGCACCACCATTAACCAGTTTATTATACATTGTTTCGTTTGAATCATATTCTGTAAGAATTATTTTACAATCAAATTCTTTTTCAAAAGCTTCTTTTACTTCTGTTGGTGTATAATATGTCCAGCTGTAAAGTTTAAGCTGCTTTCCATTCTCAGCGCACGAAAAAAATGTAAAAGCAAAAGTAGAAAGAACTAATGCTGTAAGTATATTTATAATTTTTTTCATTTATTTCTCCAAAGTATCTGAAATACTAGTGAGCTGCTGCAAAACTCTTTAATCCTTTTCTGAAGATAACCGCAATAAGACCGATTACAATGATTAAAACAAAGGATAAAGCATTAATTACAGGACTAACTCCATGTCGGATCATGTTGTATACAAAAATTGGTAATGTTTCAATGTTTCCGTTTACCAAAGATGTAATTACAAAATCTTCAATTGAGAGAGTTACGCTCATCATAAAACCGCTCATAATTCCAGGCATAATTGCAGGAATAATAACTTTAAATAAAGTCTGTTTTTCTGTGGCTCCTAAGTCATGACTTGCTTCAATAATTGAATAATCAAATTCATCAACTCGGGAACTTACCATAAGATATGCAAATGGAAGACAGAAAGTTGTATGAGCAATAATAATTGTTCCAAGCCCTAAGTCCATTTCAATTCCACTTAAGAAAATCAAAAGTGAAACACCCATTATTACTTCTGGAAGAACCATTGGAAGGAAACTTATAGACTGAATGTAATTTCGTCCAATAAATTTATACCAGCTTATTCCAATAGCAGCCATTGTTCCAAGAATTGTAGATAAAAGTGCTGAAACTAAAGCTACAATTGAACTGTAAAGCAATGAAAGCCATAATTCATCTGAACGCAAGAATAAATCTTCATACCATCTGAACGAAAGTCCTGTAAAAGAAGAACCTTCTGATTTATTAAAAGAATAAAGAATAATTACAAACAATGGTATATAGAGGAACAAAATAGATAATCCCAAAATTGTTCTTGAAAAAGATAACTTTGGTGCATGTTTTTTCCAATATCTTCTTGCATGCTTGTTATTTTCTGTTCTAGGCTGCTTTTTACCAAGCTTTGAAACAATAAGTGTTGTTAAAAAATCCATCTTAGCGCCTCTTAATTAGTTTGTACTTGCTGCAACAGTTGCTGTTTTCTTTTCTGTTACACCTGAATCTTCTTTACCTGAAGATTTTTTTAATTTCTGATCCCGTCTGTTAGAAGAAATCATAAATAAAATAGCGGCCATACTTACAACTGTTAATAATACAGAGAAAGCAGAAGCTAATGGTAAGTTTCTTGCCTTATTGATCTGGTCCATAATGATATTTCCCAGCATGTAACTCTTTGTACTACCAACTAACTGAGGAACTGTATAGTTACCGAAAATTGGAATGAAAGTAAAAATCAATGAGCTGATAATTCCACTTTTTATTCCTGGTATAAGAATTTTAAACATTGATTGTGCTTTTGTAGCTCCCAAATCTCTTGCAGCTTCAAGTAATGAAAAATCAAAACGATCTACTGCTGTAAAGATTGGAAGAATTGCATATGGTAAATACATGTAAATACTTACAATTACAACCGCAGTTTTTGTGTACATTAATTTATGAGGTGTAAATACCCAATCTTTATTTCCAATAATCCAGTTAAAGGCGGTCTCTATTCCTTTGCAGAGCTGATTGATTAATCCTTCATCTCCAAGGATTGATTGCCAGGCAAAAATACGGATTAATGAGTTTGTCATAAAAGGAATAATTACCAGAATTAACAACAAAGTCTGTCTTTTACTTCTTGCAATAGCATAACCACAAGGTATGGCAATTAATAATGAGACAATTGTTGAAATTAATGTCATCCAGAGAGTTCTAAAGATTATTGGCAAATAGATAAATTTTCCTGTATCTTCATCAATAGCAAAAATTGCTTTATATGAATTAAAAGAAAAACTTTTCTGGATACCACCATAAAGATCTCTCTTCATGAATGAGTAGCATACAATAATAATAATTGGTACTACAAAGAAAATTGTAAACCATAAACCCATTGGCCATGCATAAGCTGGACCTGGATTTGCTTTTCTATATTTTGAAGCATGTGCTTTTGAAGCAATTTTCAAAAGAAAAGGCTTTTTCTGTTCGTTCTTTTTCATAGGCTATTTATTGATGTCTTCAACAATATATGCGTCTTCTGCTGACCAGGAAACGTAAACCTTGTCTTTCCACTGAATTACAGGACCGTCATCCATGTAGTCTGTGTGCTGCTTGTATACTTTAATAATTTTACCAGTATCAAGTTTTACATAGAATTTAGACTGGAATCCAGAATAAATAGGTTCTTCAACAACGCCACTGAATACATTAATATCTGTTCTTCCACCTGTTGAAGGAGGTTCAAGAGTAATGCGGATTTTTTCAGGACGAATTGTAAATGCAACTTTCTGACCTTTTTTAGTAAAATCATAATCAGTAACCTGCATGTAACGGTCAAGTGCGGCTTCAGCAGCTGTATCTGTTGCTAAAGGAGCCTGTTTTCCTAATTCAGGAACTGAAAGGGTTGCCATATAATCGTCGTTTCCATTTATATCTTTGTGAGGAACACAATCAACAACTTCTGCATCAAAAAGATTTGTTTCACCAATGAACTGTGCTACAAACTGAGTTGCAGGACTTTCGTAAATTTCATATGGTGTACCAATCTGAAGTACATGACCATGATTCATAACAGCAATTCTATCTGAAACAGAAAGAGCTTCTGACTGATCGTGAGTTACATAAATGAAGGTAATTCCAATCTGATCGTGAAGTCTGTCTAAATCAATGAGAAGATTTGCTCTAAGTTTTGCATCAAGAGCAGAGAGAGGTTCATCGAGAAGAAGAACTTTTGGTTCATTAATAAGCGCTCTTGCAATAGCTACACGCTGTTTCTGTCCACCAGAAAGTTGATTTGGTTTTTTGTTGATATGTTCATCAAGCTGAACCAGATGTACATATTCTCTAACTTTCTTGTCTATTTCTTCTTTAGAAAGTTTATTTTCTTTGTTAATTTTCAGAGGAAATGCAACATTTTCATAAATTGTCATATGAGGGAAAAGTGCATAGGTCTGAAATACAGTGTTGGATGGTCTTTTGTTTGGCTGAAGAGGAACAACGTTCTGGTCATCAAAAAGAACTACGCCGTCATCAGGAAATTCGAAACCAGCAATAATGCGAAGCAAAGTTGTTTTGCCACATCCAGAAGGGCCCAGCAGAGAGAAGAATTCGCCCTTATTAATAGTGAAGTTGATGTCATCAAGAGCTACGAAATCTCCGAAGCGTTTTGATACATGATCAATGGTAACCTGACTTGCTTTCATTCAAGTAACCTCTTGTAAAAAAAATTATCAAACAATCAGATGTTCGATGAATTAAAAAGTCACGCATAAATAAAAAAGAACCTTACTCTAGTAAAGTTCTTTTATCTACCATGTTTTTTTTATCTAAGACATAAAATGCAATATATATGACTTTATGTCAATTAAAAAATCAATTTTATTTTAATTTTTTTTTATAAAATTCTAATTAAAATCATGTATAAGATTGTACCGCCAGAAATGCTTAATAATGGATTTTTTTTCCATAAATGAAGTACTGTTGTAACTAAGGAAGCTGCAATATATGGGACAAATCCTGCTGGTGTAAGACCTGTTTCCGATGAATAAAAAGTCATATCTTTAAGACAATAAACAACAAGAACAGACATTACTAATGGTGGAATAAATCTTTCAATAAAGCGGATAAACTTTGGAGGTTCTTTCTTTGAAAACAGTAAAAATGGAAAGGCTCTTTCTAAAAATATGAGAGCACCTATTGCAAGAGAAATTATAAGAATCTGAATAAGAGTATATTTCATATTTTTTTAAGCTCCGAAAATTTTACAAAGAATAAAGCCAGAATTCCGGCACAGATTGAAATAATCAGAATATTACTGCTTTCTATAAGATTAAATTTCCACATCAAAATCGAAATAAAAGTGAAAATGGCACCTGTAAGTGGTGGAATAAAATCCTTTGTTTTCTTTATCTGTTCGATTGTAAGTACTATAAATAATGCAGTAAGTGCAAAATCTACTCCGGACAAATCAAATGGAAGTAAAGTTCCCATTATGGCTCCAATTGTACTTCCTGCTATCCAGTAACATTGATCTAATAGAGAAAGAATTCCGTAAAAGGAATATTTATTCTCGCCTTCTGGAGGATTAATGGTTGTAAGAATTGAATAGGTTTCGTCTGTTAATGCAAAAATTAAATATGGCTTCCACTTTCCGGAACCTTTGAACTTTGTAATTAATGAAAGACCGTAAACAATATGACGAATGTTTAGTAAAACTTCTGAAATTAAAATTGTTATAACTGGAGTTCCTGCTGCAAAAAGTCCTACTGCAAGAATCTGTCCTGAACCTGCAAAAATAAAAACTGCAGAGAATGTTGCAAGCCACCATGGAAAACCGCTTCCAGAAGATAAAATTCCGTATGCGATTCCTAATGTCAGGTATCCAAACAGTACTGGAATGGAAGCTTTGAATGCTGCCGAAATACATTTTTTTGTCATAGTTTCAGAATTATATTTTATTTTATGTTTTATGAATACTACCTATTTATTATAGAAAAAAAATACTCAATCTAATTGTAGAAATATGATTTGTGTACTAAAATGTTACTTGTGAAAGAATCAGTTTTATCCTACGGAACTTTTGTTTCCGGTTCTACAAAGTCAAAGAAAAATATTAAAAACTCTGAAAAAATACACAGTAATCCTGCTGAAAAATTAGGAATTTTCGAAGAATTACCTGAAGTTTTATCTGAAAAAGCCAGCGTAAATTTGCTTGATAATATTCTAGATGAAATTTCCAGTGAGTATTCAAAAAAGAATGATGAAAAAATTTCAGAAGAAACTGTGAAGTCTTCTGAAGATAACGTTGAAGTAATTGAAGAAGAGGAAGCTGAAGAAGAAGATCCTTTCCCCAGAAGCGAAATTCCTTCAATCACAGACATAATGAATGCCGGTGAAGAAAAATCTGCTGAAGAAAATCTGGCACCGGTAGAAAATAATTTTACAGAAGAAAAACCTTTGTCTGATTCAAAAACTGAAACAACTCCAAAAGAAATTATTGATTTTTCAGAAGAAAATAATTTAACTGAAGAATCTGTTCTGGATTGGGAAGTTCCATATTATGATGATACGGAAAATCGTGGAAAAAACAAAATTTCTGAAAAAAAATTCATTCCTGCTGAAAAGAAATTAAAAACAGAAGAAATTTCGGTAAAGCCTGAAAAAATCAAAGAAAAAAAGGAAAAAATAAAAAAAGAAAAATCTGTAAGGGTTAATAAAACTGTTAAAGAAAGTACTGATTCTAAAAAATCCGAAATTGAAAAAGACAGTAAGAAAATTCAAAAGGTAAAAAGACCAATAGGTTTTGTTTTAATAGCCATTATTTCCATCATTGTTATTGTTTCTCTTGCAATGGTTACTGTGATTGTTTCAAAAACTACAACTGACGATACAATCGTAACTGCTGAAACTAACAATCGTACTCAAAATGACCGGGCCGCCAGCGACTGTGAATCCCGGCTTTCCAATGTCATTTCTTCTGTTGAAATGTTTTATTATCTTGTTGAATCTTCTGTTAATCAGGAAATTGAAGTTGATTCTACAGCTAAAAGATTTTTTGAAGGTAATAAAGATGTTGGCGGAGTTTATTTTATTAATTCCAACAAAAAATTTATTAATTATCAATTTTTTTCAGAAAGAGAAATAAATACCGCTTTATTTGACAGTTATATTTCACAGGAAGAAGAAATTATTGATTCTTTGGTTCCTGGTGTTTCTCAAATAAATAATACATCTCCATTTTTTGGAACTTCTTCTCTGATGATTTTCTGTACATTTCAGTCTGGTTCTGTTTCTGAAAAGGCTATTGTGTTTATTTCTTCCGAGAAACTTCAGGAAAATCTTTCAAATAATACAATTAATCTTTCCTTCATTGTAAATAATAAAGGTGAAGTTCTTGTTCATCCGGATATTTCGATTATGAAAAATGGTTTAAATTTTTCAAATCATCAGGTTGTTTCAAGAATGATGGAAAGCGGTTCCTTAAATGAACAGTTTACCTATGTAAATAATGATGAGGAACAGATAATAGGTGCTTATAAAAAAATCTCTGTTGCAGGTTGTTCTGTAATTACTGAAGTTCATACAGAAATAATTCTTGAAGGTGTAAAAAGTACAATCAGAGGAAATATTTATCTTACAATTGCCATTCTTGCAATTTCGATTATGGTAATCTGGTTTTTCTCTTCAAGTTTGAGTACCCCTTTAAAAACTTTAACAGCTGTTACTAATGAAATTAATCAGGGAAACTTTAATACTGATTTATTTAATGAATTAAGTGACAACAGAAAAGATGAAATCGGCGTTTTAATAAAAAGTACAAAAGCTGAACGAAAAATGCTTAATGCTGTAACTCGACTTACAAATCCTGCTGTTACAAGAGCAATTGTTCGTGATGAAATTGATATGCTGCCTCATTTTAAGGATATTACTATTTTCTTTAGTGATATTCGTGGTTTTACAGCAATTTCAGATCAGTTTAATAAACAGTATGGAAAAGATTCTGCAGGTGAAATCATCAGTTTTTTAAATGATTATATGGCAAGAATGGTAACCTGTATAACAATAACTGGTGGAACTGTTGATAAATTTGAAGGAGACGCTATTATGGCTGCCTGGGGAGTTCTTCGAAATGATAAACTTGATTTTGAAAATCTCCCTGATTCTGATGAAGAAAAATTAAAATTAAAAGCAGAACATGAAGCCCACGTTGTTGAAGATGCATTGAATTCAATAAGAGCAGGAATTGCAATGCGTTATTCATTGGCAAAATATAATAAAGATGCAGCAGAATATACAAAAAATAATCCTGGAAAATACAAACCGGTAATCAGAATTGGAGCTGGAATAAATACTGGCCGTGCAACTGTTGGATTTATGGGTTCCGAAGTTTATAAACTTGAACATTCATCAATTGGTGATGATGTAAATCTTGCTTCAAGAACCGAAAGTTCTAATAAACTTTGTGGAACTGATATGCTGATTACTCAGAATACTTATGATATTTTGAAATATAAATATATTCGTTGTGAAGAAAATAATTTTACAATTGCAGAAGAAAATCTTAAAAATGAAATTGTTGTAGAAATGATTCCTGTTGCTTTTGATGTAAAAGGAAAGGGACAGCAGCATTTCTATGGAATTGTAAATATGCCTGCATTTGATGTTCTGGAATTCTTTAAAGCAGAAAATACAGAATATGCAAATCCTGATTTTAAGGTAGATGAAGATTGTCTTAAAACCGTTGGTCCTGAAGGTCCAAAAACTCTGAATGAAGTAAGAGATCTTTTAGGAATTCCTGTACCAGATTTTTCTAAGGTAAACCTTAATGAAGAAGAAAACAAAGTCAAGATTAGCTAGTTTTTTTGTTGTCTCATTATGTCTTTTAGTTTTTGTTTTAAGTATTTTTTTCTTCTGGAAAAACTTAAACAGGGTTACTGTACGCTCTGATATTCAGGAAATTGGAACAATTCAGTTTAAATATAAAATTGCTCAAAGAAAATTTGTTGATCGTGTAGCCTGGGAACGTTTACAGCAGAATTCTGTTTTATATAACGGAGATACAATTCGTACTGCTGATGGGGCCATGGCAAAGCTTTTTATAGACAAAACCACAATTGAAGTTTATGAATCAACAATGATTCAGATTTTCTACAACAGCGATACAGGTGTTAATCTTTCTGTTAATTCTGGTGACATTTCCATTGATACAACCTCTGCTGATCGAAGTATAAATGTTAATTTTTCAAATGGTCAGGCCTTTGTTCTTGAAGCAGGTTCCAAAGTTTCAGTACAGTCTGGAGAGTTAAATAATCTTTCTGTTTTATCCGGAATTGCTTTATTCACTGATGACAAAGGACTTGTATCAGAAATTTCGGAAGGACAAACTGTAAGAGTAAATGAAGAAGGAAATATTCGGAAAGTTCCTCTTTCAATTACCTCTGTTACTGATAATGTAAGACTTTTAACTTTAGATAATTCTCCAAAGAAAGTTCTTTTACAGTGGAGATTAAATGATTCTTCATATTCTCCAGTTGTAGTTGAAACTTATGCAGATAAAGATTTTGAAATTCTTGAGAATGTATTTGTTGTAGAAGACAGTAATTCCATAAATATTGATGCTCCTGTAGGTAGATTGTATTGGAAAGCTTATCTTGAAAATAATAAAAATGATTTTGTGTCTGGAAAAATCTCTGTTGAAAACGCAGATGCGGTTGAACTTGTTTCACCGGCGCCAGAACAGATTTTTACAACATCAGCATTAGAATCTTCCGTATATTTTTCATGGAAAGGAAATAATTTTGCTGATTATTATCTTTTTGAATTATCAGAAACTCCAGATTATAGTAATCCAATTGTTTCCCAGAAAGTTTATTCAGATTCATACAATTGTTCCAAAATTCAAAAAGGAAACTATTACTGGCGTGTTACACCATTTTATTCAACAAATGACATTGGATTGGGAAAATCAACAGACAGTAATTCTTTCAAAATAAATCTGATGGAATATCCTAAAGCTCCGGTTCTTGTTGTTCCTGCAGAAAATTCAACTGTTACTCTTTCTGATGATAAATCAAATTTATCTTTTATGTGGAAGAGTTTTGGTGAAAGTTCTGATTACAAGTTAATTGTTGCTTCTGACAGAAGTTTTTCAAGAATAATACTTGAGGAAGAATCAAATTCCAATAGATTTGAAAAACCATTTAATATTTCCGCTTTATCAGAAGGGGATTACTATTGGAAAGTTGTTTCTACAAATGAAAAAGGTGAAGATGGTAAAAATCTTGAATCTGGTATAAGAAAGTTTTCTGTAGTTAAGTTTATTCCGGGAGAAAACAAACTGATTTATCCTCAGGATAATTTTGCAGTAGAAGGTAAAAACTTACGCAATATTGATTTTAACTGGAAAATTGCAGAAGAAAACAAATTGAATCTTGATTATCTTTATTTACAGATTTCAGATAATTCTGGTTTTAGAAATCCTGTAATAAATCAAAAAACAAATGAAAATCATCTTACAAATTTAAAACTTAACAGTGGAAAATACTGGTGGCGTATTGCTGTTAAAAATTCTGATTCAGATGAGCTGGTTTATTCAAAAGCCAATGTTATTCATATTCTGGAAGATTTGGTTTCTCCTGTAATTACTGCCCCTGAAGATTCCTTTGTAATAAATAAGGAAAATACGATTCAGATTAAATGGAATAAAGTTTCCGGGGCTGATTATTATAAAATAAAAGTTTTTGATGATACTAAAGTATATTATGATCAAAAACTAACTGATTTACAGACATCTGTTTCTTTACCATCATCAATTTTTACTGTTGAAAATTCGGTTAATTTAAAATGTTCAGTGCAAGCCTTTGCTTCCGAAACAGAATTTTCTCAATTACGGTTTACAGATGAATCGGTTAAAAGTTTTACTGTAAATCTTCCATCAAAAATTATTTTAAAAACACCTGTAAATGGTTCTACAGTTTCAGGTTTAACTGCTTTGCGAAACTCTGTGAAATTTGAATGGTCTGGCAGTGAAAATGCAAAAGAAATTCAGTTTATCTTAAAAAGAATGCAGCCTTCTGGAACAATGCAAACTGTAAAGACTGTAGATAATCCAGGTAATTCAGTTTCAATTTCAGAGCTTAGAGCAGGAAATTATGAATGGACTGTAAAAGGTCTATCGAATGGAAATATTAATATTGATTCAGATCAAACTTTTGCATTTACAATAACTCCTGTACCAGAACTGGCAGGGGCAAGACTTGTTTCTCCAGCTCCAGAGCAAATTATTGATGGAAATTATTTAATTGAAAATCAATCAGTAAGTTTCAAATGGAAAACTGTTGCAAATGCTACAGATTATACTTTTGTTTTATATCAGAAAAATGAAGACGGCAGATTAAGAAAAATTGTTTCTACGAATACAAGAAAAACGGAATATAAAATTACAGATTTAACTGTTCTTGATGTAGGTGATTTTGAATGGCACGTTACGGCTTATGTTCATAATTCTTCTGGAGAACAGCAGCAAAAAAGTAGAGATGCAATCGGCAGATTTAAAATTCAATTTGATATGCCGGATTCAGTAAATACAAAAGATCCTGGTGCTTTATACGGAGAATAGGGCTGATTGAAAAATTTTAATACAAAAACAGTCATTTTAATTTTTCTCATTTTCTTATGCAATTTATCGCTTTTTGCAGAAAGTCCTAAATTTGTTCAAAGGCTTGAATGGAGTGAATCAAAGAATTCTGTAAATTATAAAGTTGAAATTCAATCTGTTGAAAATACTATTGAACCTGTTTTCTTTGTTACAAAAAATACTTACATTGAATTCTCTTTACCATCTGGTTTTTATAAATACAGAGTTTATGTATATGATTTTCTTGGAAGAGAAAGAAATGTTTCATCATGGCATGAATTTGAAATTAAAAAAGCTGTAATGCCGGAAGTTGTATCAGTTCAGGAAAAGGTTGAAGTTTCTGATGATGATAATCAGATTTCCATTCCAGTAAATGTTAAGGAAGTAAATTCTGAGTCAAAAGTTGTTCTTGTTAATACAAATACAGGAGAAGAAATAGAAGGTCAGCTTAATATTGCAGATGAAGATTCAAAAAAATATTCAGAAGCATTTATAGCTCATTTTCCTAAGGTTGAAACTGGAAACTGGAAATTAAAAATTACAAATCCTGGTGGACTTACTACAGAATCTATTCAACTGGAAATTGCAAATAAAATTGAAAAAGAATCTGAAGAACCTGAAAAAATCGCAGAAGTAACAGAACCTGAAGAAGAAAAATCTGACGATTCTGAAAAGATTGCAGAAGTTACAGAACCTGAAGAAAATAAAACTGAAGAACCAGAAAAAATCGCAGACGTAGCAGAACCTGAAGAAGAAAAATCTGACGATTCTGAAAAGATTGCAGAAGTAACAGAACCTGAAGAAGATAAAACTGAAGAACCAGAAAAGATTGTAGAAATAACAGAACCAGAAGAAGAAAAATCTGACGATTCTGAAAAGATTGCAGAAGTAACAGAATCTGTCGAAGATAAAACTGAAGAACCAGAAAAGATTGCAGACGTAGCAGAACCTGAAGAAGATAAAACTGAAGAACCAGAAAAGATTGTAGAAGTTACAGAACCTGAAGAAGAAAAATCTGACGATTCTGAAAAAATCGCAGAAGTAACAGAACCTGAAGAGAAGAAACCTTATGATCCTCTCGGATTTAGTTTTAATTTTGGTGGAGCTTATTCTTTCCTTCTGCCATTACAGGAAATAAGTCTGGCAGATTATGCAGATGAACCAACTTATAGTTTAGGATTTTCATTTGCCTATGTTCCTGCCAGAAATAAAAAACTTGATTTTGGTTTTGAGCTAAGTGCTTATGTAACAAATATTACAACAAGTACAAGTTCTGTTTTTGTTTTTATGCCTTTAAGTACAATTGATTTAAGTTTAATTACAAAATTACAGCTTGTTGATGATAAATTAGCATTAAACTTGAAAACAGGTGGTGGTGTAACTTTACTCTTTACTTCTTATAAAAATAATTTATCAACAGATCCATCTGTAGATAAAATGTACGGTTACTTAAACGGAATGGCAGGTTTATCTTTAAGCTGGACACCATCTAAATTTGTTCAACTTGAAACTGGAGCAAATGCATATTTTGATTTTATTACTAATAAATTTACTATTGCAATAAATCCTTACATGGCAATTGGAGTGAGGTTTTAGATGAAAAGAAGCAAATATTCTATTTTTTCTATTTTATTACTTTCTCTAACGTTTATAATGGCCTCTTGTGATTTCAACTGGTTTGGAGATTTTAGTTCTGATTTAGATGATAAAGTTTTTTCAACAATATTATTTAAATCTTCAAATTCTGTAGATGATTACAGATCCTTTGAAAAAAAATATAAAAACGGAATTACAATTTATTCAAATGATTTACCAGATGAAAATTATCAGGGAGTAATAAATCTAAAACCGGGTTATACCTTTGTAAAATGGAATTCAACAGATTCAAGTCACGTATTTTTTGATGAATTTAATAATATTTCAACTATTGTTACTGGACCTGAAAGTTCTATTATTGAACTTTATGCAGAATGGGAAGTTTCAGCAAATACTCCTTATAGTGTTCATTATCATTTTCAGGATTTAACAGAAGATAGAACAGGTGTTGAATCAACCTATACCTATGATTCCTCTTTTGACCTGATTTTACATGGACAAACAGAAGATTATACAAATGTTACCCAAACTATTGATGTTCCTGGATTTGAATGTAAAACAATAGAACAGAAAATAATTAAAGGGGATGGTTCTACCGTTGTTGATGTTTATCTTGATAGAAAACAAATAGAAATTTTCTTTGATATTAATGGAACTATTAATTCTACTTTGAATTATTTTGGAACAGAAATTACAGTACCAACCTATAATCTTGAAACTGGTTATGAAATTGGAGGATGGATAGATTCTTCTGGAAATGAACTTTTCTATTTACCATACACACCATCATCTTCAGAAACATTTACAGCAAAAATTATTGAATTAAGAATTGGATATAAAGTTCGTCATTATATTCAGAGTTTACAAGATGAAAATGATTATACTTTATTAAAAGAAGAAGAAAAAACTGGTTTACTTGGTACTCAAACTTCTGCTGAATTTGATAGTCCAGAAGGATTTGAACCAAAAGATTCTACTATTACTCAAATTACAATCTCTGTTGATGAAGACCAGAATATTGTAGAAATTTATTACAACCGTAAATCTTATACAGTTATTATTGATATGCAACCGGGTGTTACAGGAGATCTTTCTGACAGTCAGCCTTCTTGGACAGTTAAATATGGTACAAAAATAAATGAAATTGATATGCCTTCTATGGCTCCTGAAGGTTTTGCTCTTAAAGGTTATAGCACTTCTAAATCAGCTGATGACCTTATCAGTTATCCTTTTGAAGTTAAAGATAATATTACTTTATATGCAATCTGGACAAAAATGAATGCTTTATCAGTTTCTATTACAAATCCGGTTTATGAAAGTGATATTGCTGCTAATCTGATTAATCTTTCTGCTTCAAAAACAGGAAATACAATTAAATTTACAGCAAATGAAAATCCTTCAATAACAAAATATATTTGGTACATTAATGGTTCGCCTGTAGCAGGCAATTCAAGTTCTTCTGAATATATTATTGGAAATGAAATTGGAACCTTTGAAATAGTACTTATTGTTATTTATAATGGCGAATCTTATGCTGCAACCATAAATGTTACAATTGAAAAGGGAGATTTATAATGAATAAAAAAATATTTTTCTTTGTTTTATCTATAATCTCATGTTTATTTTTTGTAAATTGTAAAAATATAGAAGCAGGAATTTATTCTGATAAAGCAATTGTTCGTTTTTCAGTTGAATCTTCTTCTGCACGTGCAGTCATTGGAGATTCATCCATTACAACTTCAAGGCCAGATGAATATGCTAAAACAGATTTTAAATACATACTGACTTACTGTAAAAACCAGGACTGGACAAATGCAGAAGTAATTAATTGTGAAAATTATACAGCTCTTTCCAATCAGGCTATTGAACTTCAACAGGGAACCTGGTCGTTTAAGATTTCAGCTCTGGTAAATTGGGAAAATGAGTCTGGGGAAGTTACTGATGAAATAATTGCAGAAGCACAGGTTTTAGACAAAGAAATTACTGGAAATGAAAATATCAGTTTTAATTTAGAATTAAAGTCTGATTCTGAAAAAAATGGTTTTCTCAGACTAAGTATTTATTATAGTGATGAATACTGTAATGACTGTACTTTAAATTTCTATGATATTTCTGGAATGGAATTGACTGAATTAAGACAGACAACTAGTCCTAATCCAATTTCTTCTCCAGTAACATTAGAAAAATATTTAAAACCTGGTACATATATTATAAAAATATCTTTTTCATATAACAATAAAATTATCTCAAAAATAGTTTTTGCTAAAATTTTAGCTAATCATAAAACTCAAATTACAAAAAATTATGGAACAGTTTTCTCAAATCACAATGTTTATAAAATAAACTATCTGGATTTAAATAGTGATTCTTATTCTGGTTCACAAATTGCTGATTCCGAAAAATATATTGCCGAAAATGAAAAGCTAACTTTACCTTCTCCAACAAAAACTTCTATTGGAACAAATACTTTTGTTTTTGATGGATGGTATGTTTTTGATTCACAAATCATGGAATATAAAAATCTTACTAATACATTTTTAGACGGAGCATCAGTTTCCGAAGATTTGACTTTATATGCAAAATGGAATTCAAAATTTGTATATCTTGATTGTGACGAAGGAGATGATGCAAATGATGGATTTTCTCCGGTTACAGCAGTAAAAACTGTAAGTGCTGCAAAGAAAAGGTTGAATAACAGCAGGTCGGAAGCAATTTATGTTATGAGTAGTATTTCTTCAACTGAGGATATCAATGAATTAAGTAATATTACTTCATTGGAATACAATAATACATGTATAAAACGTTACGAGAATTATACCACTGGCTCCCTTATTTATGTAGACAGTGATTGTTCTATAGAAAATCTTGTAATTGACGGAAATAGTGTAGCTTCTACATCATGCGCAATTTATCATAATTCTGGTTCCTTAAACTTAAATTCTGTAGAGATTCAAAATAACAGCGCTCTTTCATGTGGCGGTATTATTACTCGTTCAAACCTTTCTTTAAATGATGTTGTATTTACTTCAAATGAGAATTATGACATACAGCTTTATCCAAATAATAATCCTATAAGTTTTGAAACTAACGATTATTCAAAGAAAATTAAACTGGATATTGCTACATATCCAGATGATGTTTCTGATGTTGCAGTTTTGAATTTCCGTTCAACTGATAATAATGATTATCGAAAAAATGTTATTTCTGTATTTGAATTGAATCCAGCTCCAGATTCAACAGTTTATGAAATCGGATTAGATGGTCATCTCATAAATCCAAATATTTCAGGTGGTGGTTCAATAATTCTTCCAGAAAATAAAAACATTATATTTAAAGCTTCCGAATCAGAATTTACAGTTCCTGAAGAATCTAAACTTGTTACAATTACTGCCTATGAAGATTCTCTGTCAAATAATATTACAGATGATATTTCCAGCTGGAGTATTAAAGTTTATTCTGGTGGAAAAGATATATCATCAGAATTTACGATTACAGATAATAAAGTTACATTCCCGGCACATATTGCTCCTGGTACTTATCAGCTGGTTATTAATGTGGAATATGACGTTTTAAATTATGTTTCTTCTATATATGTATTTGTAGATTTAGATTCTTCTAGTGGAAATGAGACATCTGAAGAAAATGAATTTAATTTTTCAGAACTGAATTATTTAAGCAGTGATGAATCTGAATTTATTGCACTTTTAACAGATATTAAGAATAAAGGATACGATAGTATTACATTAAAAATTACTGGTGAAGAAAGTTTTTATGATGATAATCAAACTTTAGCAGGTATGATGCGTTGTATTGGTAGTCAAGGAATAAAAACAACCAGACTTAATTTAGCATTTGCAGATTCTTCAAAATGTACAGTTTTAATGAACTCCTTAGCTGGTTCAGATGGTTCTTCTTCTAAATTGATTCTTGATTTTAAAAACTCAAATATTACAGACTTCGGTGAAACCATTAATTTTAAGTATAGAAATAATATTTCTGACGTAATTCTTCCTGATAATCTGGAAAAAATACCTCAGCAATTTCTGGCAGGAGCAAGAGGAATGGATTCTATTACAATTCCTGCTTCTGTAAAAGAAATTGGAATTATGGCTTTCCAGAATTCGGAATTCAAGGAAATTATTTTTGAGGATTCTCTTTCTGTCTGGTCAGTTTATTTTGATATGCTAGATTTACCAAGTAATGATAATGTCACTGTTAGTGATAAAGAATTGAATGTGGAAAACTTTTCAATTACATATGCTAATTGTAAATGGGTAAAAAATAATGACTAAAAAGACTGTTTTTTTAATTTTATTAATATCTTCCTTATTTATTTCCTGTTCCAGCATTTTTTCACCAAAGAAAAAAATATCTTTAGCAGATGAAATTGTAATAAGCGGAAAACTATCTTCTATTTATACTGATTCTTCTCAAAAACAAAACAACCGTTCTGCCTATCCTGAGACAACAGGAATAGATCTTTTCTATAAATTACAGGCTGTAGATTCAGATAATGAAGAGGATGTTGTTAATGCTGTAATTTCTGATAACAATTTCACAATTGCCCTTAAGAATGGAAAGATCTGGAATTTAACTGCAATCTGTTATTATCACGATGATGTTTATGATACAGATGTTGAAGTTCTTAAAACTACAAAAGAACTGGATTTAACAGAGTCTCCTGCTTCAATTAATAATTTAGAATTGCCTTTAGATGAAATCGTTTCTGGGCCTTCTTGCATTGGACAGATAAAGCTTCCTGTTTCAGTTGAGTCAAATCTTATAAAAAAATGTGTTATTAAATATAAAGAAAGTAATGTTTCTGATTATGATCCTTACGATGTTACAACACTGGATTTTAGTGCTGATAAAAATCAAAGTTTTATAATGCAGAATACTTGTGGTCTTCATGATTTAGAGCTTCGTTTTTATATGAACGATTCGGCAGGAAATGAAGTTCTTTGTTTTTCTATTAATGAATCAGTTTGTGTTTTAAATGGACTTGTAACTGAAAAATGGAATTCTTCTCAAAGTGAATACATCAAAAATAATGCAATTTATATTACTGATTTATTAGTCCAGCAATTTAAATCAAAATATTTTTATGTTTCTGATACTGGTGATGATACAAATGGTGGAACTTTTCAAACTCCTTTTAAAACCTTACAAAAAGCCGCAAATGTAATTGAAGCAGTTAATGATGGGACTTCAGTTTACAATATTTTTATTATATCAGATATATCAGCTTCAAATTTAGATTTTGAATTTGCCGCAAATAATCAAAGCTTAGCTGATTTTAATCCAGTTGATAAGGATTTGAAAATAAATATAAGTTCATATCCTGCTTCTGCAACTTATAATATTGAATTAAATGGTAGAGGCCGTGCTTTTAGTTTTAACAATCGTGTTTTTTCAACTATAAGCAGATTAAATTTTAATAATGGTGACAGTGATGCCGGTGTTATATATTCAAAAGCAAAATCACTTTCAATAAAAAATTGTATATTCTCTGATAGTTATTCAATTAATTGTGGCGGGGCTATTGATGCTTCGGAAGATTGTAAAGTTGTTTGTGAATCTGTAACATTTTCGAAAAATGACTCTGCAAATTATGGAGCTGATATATCCTTAAGAGATAAAGCTTCTCTTGAATTAAAAAAATGTATTTTTATTCCTTCAGATAGAGTTAATTATGGTCAGATAATTAGTGGAATTCCTAGAGGAAATATAAATCAGCAGGGAACTGACGGTCAAATTATTTTTGATTCAGAAAATACATTTAAAGGTTCAATATATACTGAAAATCCTATTATTTTAAAAAATAATTTAGGAACAGATTTTCTTTCTGTGGTTTATTTGCCCTCTACTTCAGATAAGAGTGTTTATTTTGGAAATAATGTTCAGTTATTAAAGAATTCAGGTGCAACAGATTATGTAAGTACAGAGTTTTCAAAGTTTTTATTTAATCAAACAGGCTATGTAATAGATTCAACAGGTCTTATTAAACAGAAAGGTTATATTTTTACATCTTCCTTAGCAGATTTAAGTGGAGCACCTGCAGAAAATGCTGTATATTCAATTTCTACTCCAGAAGAAATGAAAAAACTTTCTGAAATTACTAACTCATATTCCTGTGAGAATTCTACATTTGTTCTTACTGAAAATATTGATTTATTTGATATTTCTCCATTTTCTCCAATTGGTAAAGTTAAACAATTCAAAGGAATATTTGATGGTAATAATAAATTAATTACAAATCTAAATGTTGTTGAAACAACTGAATATGCAGGTCTTTTTGCAAGAACTTCCGATGCAATTATTAAAAATGTAAAATTAAACGGTTCTGTTACCGGTACAGCATCAACAGGTGGTCTGGTAGGAAACTTAAATTATTATAAAAATGATGATGTATATTGTATTGAAAATTGTATAGTAAATGTAACTGTAACCTCTACATCTGGAACATCTGTAGGTGGAATAATTGGAAAATGTTCAAATAATAAATATGTAAAAATTATAAATTGTATAAATCTTGGTTCTGTTTCTTGTACTTCCGGCAATGTTGGAGGTATAGAAGGAACTGGCAATGGTAAGATTATAAATAGTGCAAATCTTGGAGATGTTTTATCCGGAACCTCTGCAATAGGAGGAATTTTTGGAGGTGGAGCAATAGAATCAGATAACTGCTATTCTTCAGCTCATTTCAATACAGGAGTTACTATAACAGGTGGCTTTGGAGGAACAACTGGTAGTGAAAGTATTTTTAGTAATGATTATTTCTTTGAACAAGAAATAGCTTATCCTTTATGTAATTCACAGAATAGTTCTGCAATAAATAAATTGCAGACTGCAGAGTCTTCTTCTCTTGGTAGTAAATTAAATTCCAGTCTGCAGCAAGGTTATAAGGAATGGTTATATTCATATTCTAAAGAAGGTGTTGATTATCCTGTCTGTTTAGAAATTCCACCAGAATTGCTGATTATTAAACCAGTAGTATCAGCCCCTGAAGATTCGGTTTTATATCTTATTCAAAAAGGACTGTCTCCAGAAGTTGGTACAACTTATTCAATAAGTTCAAAAGAAGAATTAATCCAGATTGCATCCTGGGTAAATGATGGAAATGATTTGGCAAATGTTACATTCAGCCAGACTGAGACAATTACTCTTGTAGATGAATTTATCCCAATTGGAAATTCTGCAACAAGATCTTTTAAAGGTTCTTATCATGGAAATAATAAATCTATTACTGGATTAAATGTAAATTTGGGAAGCAATACCAATGGAGGTTTATTCGGCTATACAGACGGAGCCTATATTGAAAATCTTTATGTAGAAGGTTCTGTAGAAGCAGGTGGGTGGACTGGTGGAATTGTTGGTTATGCTGATGGTTATACCTTAATTACAGAATGTGTTTCAAATGTTAATATTACAGGAAACGGTACTGGTATTGGTGGAATTGTTGGTTATTCAAATGATAGTTATGTTCAAAAATCTGTAAATATTGGTTCTGTAAATTGCAATAACACTACTTCATCTCAAATAGGAGGAATTATTGGTGCAGGAAATGATTCAACTATAGTTGAATATTGCGTTAATTTTGGAAACATTCATGGAAATGCTAATATAGGTGGTATTATTGGTTTTGCAACTGATGCAAATTTTACAATTAGTGATTCCTACAATGCTGGTAAAATTACGGCTAATAATTCTCAAAAATGTGGCTCAATTTATGGAAAAAAAGATTTTGATAATAATGCCATTCAAAATTGCTATAGTATAAAACAAAGCTGCAGTCAGGAAATATCAGAAAATACATCAGGTTCCTTTGCTGATGAAATTGTAAAAGTCGTAACATTAAATGAACTGCAAACTGAATTAACAGATTCTAACTGGCTGGATAATTTTCATTCTTATCCAGTACCTGTAAGTTTTATTCCTTTATCAATTGATTTACCATTTACTCCATCTGTTCAGAATGGAAATCATATGGTTCTTGATGAAAGTTATAAATCTGTAAGTTCATTTAATTCTTCTATTCCTGTTAGTGGTGATAAAGTAAAAATATCTTCTGATGCAGATTTTTCAACATTATTAAAATGGTCCTATGATTCAAATACAAAACAAACTAATAGTCTTGAAGGTGTGAAAATCGTTCTGAATGGATCTATAGATATGAAGAATGTTACTTATTATGTAGGTCCTGGTGTTAATAACAATGCCACAACTTATGATTCTTCTGCATTTAAAGGGGAATTTGATGGGAATGGATATATTATCGAGAATGTTGTTTTAGGTACTGCTGGTAGTGGCTGGCATGGTTGTGGCATTATTGGTGTAGCAGGAGAAGGTGCAGTTATAAAAAACATACATTTAAAAAATGTTAAATTATATGAACCTATTACAAAATGTGGTGGAATTGTCGGTTATGTTAAAGGACAAAATGTTCTTATAGAAAATTGTATCGTAGAAGATATTGATTTTGATTTAAATGCAAAAGCCAGAGGTGGTGGAATTGTAGGCTTTGTTGAACAAGGAGCTTCTGTTACTGTAAGAAACTGTATTACAACAGGCTCTATAAAAGGTCAAAGTGGCCTTGGAGGAATTGTTGGTGGAGATCAAAATACCAGTGGAACAATTGTTATAGAAAATTCTGCCAGTTATTGTTCAATAGAAAATACAAACGGTATTACTGGTGGAATTGTTGCAAAAACATCTGACAGTTCTTCAAAAATTTATAATTGTTTCTTTGGAGGTAAAATTACAAGAACTTCAGGCAGTGGTCAGCTTGGACCAATTGCAAATGTTTTATATGGAAGTTCTTCTGAGGTTAATAATTATAAAAATTTATTTTATGAAGAAAATTGGATGGATGCTCAAAACGCTAATACAACTTTCACGCAGACAGTTCCTACAGGAGTTTCAATTCTTCCTTATAAAATAACAGAAGGAAAGTATATAATTAATTCAATAGGTAATGATGTTATGGAAGTTTTAAATTCCTGGGTAGATGAAAAAAATCTTACTGGCGGAAACTATAAATCATGGATCTATAAGGAAGGTAAACTTCTTTTTGAATAAAGATACCTTGCTTTTGAAATAGTTTTATATTATTCTGATATATAGAATAATTTATATTTAAATTTGGAGAAAATTATGATTTCTATTATTCTTGGATTAGTGTTTATCGCATTTACAGTTGTTGCTTGTCTTCCAATGTGTCTTGGCTGGGGCTGGGATGTTGTACAGTTCTTAAAAGGATCGTTGCCTGTTTTAGCTGCTTTTATTGGTTTAATTTGTATTTTTATTGGAATTGCAGATTTGAAAGATAAAAAGGAAGCTAAAAAAGAAGAAGCTTCAAGTGCTGCAGAAAACAAATAATATAGAAGAAATTCCTTTTCAGGGGTAGGTAAGTAATTGACACAACTTGCTAAAAAAGTGTATTATTTATTACCCCGTATGAGAATTTTGACGACTGCTCATCTGAAAAATTCTTTAGCGACTTTTGAATCAGATGCAAAGGTTCAACAGACGCAGATAAACTTTTTAATTTTTAAGGTATTATCATGGATACAATTTTCGTAAAAGAATACGAACAGACACGTAAATGGTACGTAATCGATGCAGAAGGCAAAGCACTTGGTCGTGTTGCTGCTAAAGCTGCTGCTGTTGTTCGTGGAAAAAACAAAGCTACATTTACAAAAAACCAGAACATGGGTGACTATGTTGTAATTATCAATGCTGATAAAGTTGCACTTACTGGTGGTAAAGAAACAAAGAAAATTTATTATCATCACACAGGATATGTTGGTGGTTTAGTTGCTCAGACATATGAAAAATTGGCTGAAAAACATCCAACAGCTCCTCTTCAGAAGGCTGTAGCTGGAATGCTTCCACACGGTCGTTTAGGACGTGCTTTACTTGATAATGTAAAGATTTATGCTGGTGCTGAACATCCACATGCTGCTCAGAACCCACAGCCACTTGAAGTATAAGTTAGGAGTTAAGTGATGGTTAAAAATATTGCTATTGGAACAGGTAGAAGAAAGACTGCTGTTGCTCGCGTATTCGTACGTGATGGTTCAGGAAAAATCGTTGTAAACGGTAAAGATGTAAAAGATTACTTCAATTCTGAAGAACAGGTAAAAGTTGTAAACCAGCCTTTACTCGTAACTTCAATGGGAAGTAAATATGATATTCTTATCAACGTTGTAGGCGGTGGTATGAATGGACAGGCTGCAGCTTGTTTACATGGTATTTCTCGTGCATTAGTTCAGATTGATCCAGATGCTCGTACAGCTCTTAAAGCTAACGGATACCTTACACGTGATTCACGTATGGTTGAACGTAAGAAGTACGGACAGAAAGGTGCTCGTAGAAGATTCCAGTTCTCTAAACGTTAGTCTTCAGAATATCTTTTATTACAAACGCGGTTGTTTTCAATCGCGTTTTTTTTTATGCCTTTTGAAATATTTCTTTGCTATTTTGTAAAATGTTTAATATATTAAAAATATGATTGTTAAATCTATATATGAAACATCTTATCCTGGTATGTATAAAGTTGCAGGTGATAGTGGTGCAGCTTTTTTTATTAGACCAGAATATTTACCCTTTATTCCCTTTGATACCATAGAAACAAATGTTGAATTTGATGATGAAAAAACTGATATGCTTTTAGATGCAGGACTTGCTTGTGTGGTAGAATTAAAGGCTGTTGAATATCTTGCAAGAAGTGAGCAGAGTAGATTTGGATTATCAAGAAAATTAATTGAAAAGAAATATGAAAAAAAATATATAAATATGGCTCTGGATTTTCTGGAAAGTAAAAAATATTTATCTGATTCACGATTTTCCAGAGCCTGGTTAAATTCAAGAAAAATCAATCATTTTGAAGGAAGAAAAAAATTACTTATGGAATTGCAATCCAGAGGAATTTCAAAAGAAATAGCAGTTATTGCTGTAGATGAATTTTTTCAGGAAAATGATGAATTGGAAATTTGTAAAAAAGCTTTAGAAAGGTTTATTAAAAAAGGAAAAACTGATGAAAAACTTTACGAAGCAATGATAAATGCAGGTTTTTCCTGGAAAATGGTAAAAGAAATAAAATAAATAGCTGAAATATCCTCGGAAGTTGAGTCTTCCTGGGGAATTTATTTTATAGTAATAATATACAAGTTTATTTTCCAGATACAGCTTTTATTTTTTTAATCCATTTGCCACTTTTTAGTCTTAAAATGCACCAGACAGCTTTTGCAATCTGATCAAATTTGAGGCAGATATAAATAGCAAATGGTGTCCAGTTAAAAACAAATCCTGCAAGAATTCCAAGAGGAATTGATAGAATCCATAAGAATATATTGTCTGTAAGCATAAGCATTTTTGTGTCACCGCCACCTCGTAAAACACCTTTTGTCATTATGCTGTTTGTTGCCTGAAAAAGAAGAATTAAACTAATGGCATTCATTAATTGTCTGGCAGTTGCGCTGGTTTCTGTACTTACATTATATGATTTTATTATAAATGGCCTTATTACAAGTACGCATAAACAGGAAGCTAAACCAAGTAAGAATCCTAAACCTAAAAATCCATATCCTTGAGACATTGTTTTTTCTTTATTTCCTTCTCCAAGAGTTTGTCCTGTAATAATGGCTCCTGACTGACACACTCCCTGAATAACTACTGTACTCATTTGTTGTGTAACACTTGTAATTGCATTTGCTGCAACAAAAACTTGTCCCAGTCTTCCGATTACCATTGCAACTGCATTGTTTCCAAAAGCGAGAATTCCATCACTTATTAAAACTGGTATACTGATTCTTATATATTCTCTCAGCATATCTTTTGTTTTAATGAATAAATGTTTAGGTCTGAATCCGATTTTTTTATCTTTAAAAAATAAATATCCAAGAATGACTGATGCTTCAAAAATTCTTGCGATTAAAGTTGCAATTGCTGCTCCTGTTATTCCAAGTGCTGGCATTCCTAATTTTCCGAAGATTAATGTATAATTTGCCAGCAAATTTATAAAGAACGCACCAATTGAAACATAAAGAGGAAGTTTTACTTGTCCCACACTTCTTAATGCAATTGTACAGGTAAGAGATAATCCGAGAAAAAAATATGTAAAAATTGAGTAATTTAAATATTTTTTACCAGCCTGTATGATGTTTTCTTCGGTGCTGTACATAGTCATTATTTTTTGAGGAAAGAATAATGTAATTATGGCAAAAATTAATGCCAGGCTAAAGGTTATTTTTATCATTATGCAGATTGTTTTTTTTAGAGAATAATCTGCATTTTCAGGTTCAAGTTCTTTCATGCCCCAAAATCTGGAAATTAATACCGAAGCACCCATTCCAATTCCCATACAGAAAATGTGATAAATACTGATAAATGAATTTGCAAGTGATGTTGCAGAAAGTTCTGTTTCGCCTAATGTTCCAAGCATAATTGTATCCAGCATGTTTACTCCAATAGTAATAAAACTTTGAAGTGCAATTGGAGCTGCGAGTTTTACAACTTTTTTATAAAAACTGGAATCATGAATAATTAATTTTGAAAAGAAACTCATATAATTTACCTGAAAAATGGAGATATCATTTTAATGAAAAATTATATTATTTTTTTATTGATTGATGAATAAAGGGTTTTTCTTAGGGGTTTTAGGGGGATTGTTCCCCCTAGGCGAGAGGATAGCCGCCAACGAAGTGGAGGCGAAAGGGGAGACTTCCCCTTCCTTATTATTAGAATTTTTCTATATAAATAAGTTTTCCCTGGAAATCACCCCAATCTCTTTTTACTGGAATTCCTGCATTTTTAAGAGTAAGACCAGTCATTTTAATTTCTGGATTTTGTTCCTGATTTTCATCTGGGAAAGTAATTTTATAAAGAGTATTATCATCCAGACCATTAATTTTTATAAAACGAGTTTTGTAATTTGGATGATTCATTACCTGTATAAATGTAACAATTGCTTTAGATTTATCTTTAGCGGCAGACATCCAGCAATCATATTCATTATTCTGGCTGTAACTTGCAATTCTATAATAATCGCCGGTTCTTATAAGATCTCCATAGCGTTTATAAAGTTCAATCTGATGAGGAATTTGATTTCTTTCTTCATCGGACAATTTTGTAATATCAAGTTCGTAACCAAAAGTTCCGCTTAATGCAACATAACCTCTTGTTTTAAATGGAGTAACTCGTCCACAGGCATGATTTGGACAAACTGAAACGTGAGCTCCCATTGTACTTAAAGGATAAACAATTGAAGTTCCTTCCTGAATGCTTAATCTTTCAATTGCATCTGTATCATCTGAACACCAGATTTGTGGGCTGTAAAAGAACATTCCAGGATCAAATCGTGCACCACCACCGCTGCAGTTTTCCAATAAGAGATTTGGGAATTCTGTAATTAATTTTTCCTGCATTCTGTATAAAGCAAGAACATATCTGTGATAGAATTCTCCCATTTGGTCAGATGGAAGATTAATACTTCCAATGTCTGCCAGCTGTCGGTTCATGTCCCATTTTACATATTCAATATTTGCTGAACGTAGAATTTTGGCCACAGCTTCATAGGCATATTCTTCGACTTCTTTTCTTGTAATGTCCAGTACAAGTTGCTGACGGCTCATTCCAGGTTCTCTTTCTGGAATTTGAATTGCCCAGTCTGGATGAGTTCTGTATAAATCTGAATCTGGTGAAATCATTTCTGGTTCAAACCAGATTCCAAATTTAAGTCCCAGTTTATTTACTTCAGAAACAAGATATTTTAATCCGCCTTTAAGCTTGTTTTCGTTTACAATCCAGTCTCCAAGTGATGAATCATCTGAACTTCTATGGCCAAACCAACCGTCATCCATAACCAGCATTTCTATTTTATTTTTACTTGCTTCTTTTGCAATGGATAAAAGTTTTTCTGTGTCAAAATTAAAATATGTTGCTTCCCAGTTATTTATTAAGACCGGTCTTTCTTTAAGTCGATATTCTGATCTGATTAGGTGATTTCTATATAAATCGTGGAAAGTTTGACTCATTTTGTTAATTCCCTGATTTGAATAAACCAGAACAGCCTGTGGTGTGTAAAAAGTTTCGCCAGGATTTAATTTCCAGCTGAAATTTTCCGGATTAATACCCATTACTATTCGTAAGGAATTAAATTGACTTTTTTGAACGTCTGCAACAAAGTTTCCTGAATAGATAAAGTTTAAGCCATAAACGGAACCTGTGTTTTCATCTGCTTTATTTTCAAGAATTGCAATAAATGGATGTTCCTGATGACTGGTTTCTCCTCTCATAGAAACAACTCCCTGTTTTCCCATATGAATTGGATGACGGTCAATGTGACGTTCTCTAGCCCAGCTTCCGTGAAGGGTAATCATATCGTAATTATTATCATCCATATCAAAACTTGCGGATAAAGCTTTTTTTATGTATACAGGATTCTTTCCTTTTGTATTTTTAATTTTTGTATAGCGAATTACAGCATCCAGTTCTTCGAAAACTGTATACATTAAACTAACTTCGATTCCTAAAACTTCATCTGTTGTTATGATTTCAAGAACCTGAGATTTTGAATTTCTGTCAAATACAGCTGGAAGTCCGGGTATTGTTTGTGTTCCCTCTGAAATTTTATAATCTTTGTATTTTAATTCTACACCATTGTTTCCGTTGTTATTGTAAATGGAAAGAGCGGATTCTCTGAAATCTCCCACACCGTCTGTTGGTAATTCCTGTGGAAGGAAATCTAAAAGAGAATGTTTTTCTCTAAAAACTTCACCAGAACTGAATCCATATTCCATTTGTCTTGTTAAATAGCTTATGTCATCATTTCCAATTTTACTTCCATAATAAGAATGTGCTAAATATCCTTTTTCTGAAATTGTAATACAATAGGTGGAATTTGGAGTATCAATTCTAAAAGTTTTGAATTCTTTGTTGAATGTTATCATGTTAAAATCCTGCTTTATTTTTATTTAAAATTAAGTAAATTTAGTTTTATATTTAGTTTAACAATAATAAAAATAAAATCAAGGTTTAAAATAAACGGCTAAGATAGCGCTGTTTATTTTAACTCGAGTTTTTTCAAAACTCTGTTTATTGAACATGTTCGCTCCCGCGAACGAATTGTAAATCCTCTGTTGTTGAAACAACTTGCGGTTTACAATTTTAAGGAAGGTTTAAAATAAACAGCTATGTTTTATAAACAATTGAATTTTATAGTTTTTTACTATAATGTTATGTCATATAAGCGAGGTATTATTATGATTAAAAGAAATGAAGGTTTTGCAAATCTTACAGCTGGTTATCTTTTTCCTGAAGTTGCCAGACGTAGAAAACAGTATGCTGCAGATCATCCTGAAGCAAAGATAATTAGTCTTGGAATTGGAAATACAACTGAACCTCTTCCACAGTATATTGCTAAAGCACTTTCTGATTACGCTTTAGGCCTTGCTACAAAAGAAGGTTATTCAGGCTATGGTGATGAACAGGGAATGACTTCATTACGCGCAAAAATTGCTGAAGTTTTTTATCCAGGTCTTGTTAGTGCTGATGAAGTATTTATTTCTGATGGTGCAAAATGTGATATTGCCCGTATTCAGACTTTGTTTGGATCTGGAGTTAAAATTGCTGTACAGGATCCAGCTTATCCTGTTTATGTTGATGGTTCTGTTATTGTAGGAGCTGCAGGAAAAAATAATGGTTCTGGATATGAAGGTGTTACTTATATGCCATGTACTCCTGAAAATAACTTTTTCCCAGATTTATCTGTTGTTGAAAAAGATTCTTTGATTTATTTCTGTTCACCAAATAATCCAACTGGAGCTGTTTCTTCTAAAGCTGAATTACAGAAACTTGTTGATTTTGCTAATGCAAATGGTTGTATCATTATTTTTGATGCTGCATATAGAGAATTTATTCGTGATCCAGAACTTCCAAAATCTATTTTTGAAATTCCTGGAGCTAAAACTTGTGCAATTGAAATTAACTCTTATTCAAAACCTGCTGGATTTACTGGCGTTCGTCTTGGATGGTCAATTGTTCCAAAAGAATTAAAATTTGCTGATGGTTCTTCAATTCATGCTGACTGGAACCGTGTTATGACTACTTTATTTAATGGTGCTTCAAATGTTGTTCAGGCTGGTGGTCTTGCTTGTCTTGATGAAGAAGGCTTAAAAGCAATGAAATCAGTTATTGATTATTATTTGAAGAATGCAGCATTAATTAAAGAAACTTTTGAAGGTGAAAACTTTAAGAAAGAAGGTGCTGAAGTATTCTTTACTGGAAACAGTCCTTATATCTGGGTTAAGTTTGCAGGTAAAAAGAGTTGGGATGTGTTTGATGCACTTTTAGATAAATGTCATATTGTTACAACTCCAGGTAGTGGCTTTGGTCCAGCAGGAGAATCTTTTGTAAGAATTAGTGCATTTGGTCATTATGAAGATGTAGTTGAAGCTTGTGATAGATTAAAGAAGTTTTCTTTTTAATAAGAAGTAAGTTGTAAAAAAAACGCTGTTTGATTTTTTTTCAAACAGCGTTTTTTTTTTAGAATTGAATTGTATAACCTGCTTTAAAACCTATGTGTTCATACCATTCTGTTGATGGTCTGAAGAATCCCATTAAATTTACATCTAACTGAGTAGAAAATGTTCCGCTTAAGAATGTTGTTGAAAAATATGGTGTAAGATAAAGGTCTACATCATCAGTTGATTGTATAAATGTTGTAAAGCTTGTGAATAAATCATCAATTTTTTTACCAGGGAAAGCAATTGAAGTTAAGAATCCGATTGTACAGTTTTTATCACCAATAGCAAGGGAATCTGTGTATATATCAATATTTGCTCCTAAATTCTGATAAACAAAATCCATTGCATCTTTTGTATTATCATCAGGCATATAATAGAAACAGGTATTTAAATTTAAATAATTAAATACAAATCGAGGTTCTACAAAGAAATAGAAATCATCTGAAGTAAATGTTATAGGTGAACCTGTTTCTGCAATTAAATTATATATTCCTGTATGTAAGAATAAACTTTGTGTATATTTATTTCCAATAAGAATTGTTGCTCCACCGTGTAATGTAACTTTATCTATAGAAAGAATTGATGTTCCTGATCCAGATTTTAAGAATCCTACACCAAATGAAGTATCAAATGTACAGTAACGGTATAAACCTGCAATTCTTAAGTCTGCATTTAAGAAATAAGAATATGTTGGTTCTCTGTCATTGAAATAAAAATATGTACCAATTGCAATTGGAGCTGCATTCAATTTAGCAACATCTGAAATACCAATACCATATTGTGGATATGGAGTAGCATCTCTTCCCAACCATGAAGTTGATATTTTAGACGAAATTGCTGTTGAACCTAAATATCTCTGAAGGAAAATATCAGAACCAAAAGGGTCAAAATAACCTAAAAAGGCTCCAAAATAATTTGAAAAATTCTGATAAGTTGAACGGTAAACTAAAGAAAGTTCATCAATTTCAAAAAAGGAAGGAATTTCCTGAAAAAGACCAGATGCTACAAAATTATCTGTGGAAATTGACATTCCCAAATGGCCCCAGAAATTTTCAGAAAAATTAAACTGGCCTTCAAAATAAGCATTTAAATTTACATTAGGATCATATTCGTTAGACAGGTTTTTCTCTGCTGTATAATCAAGGCATGCACCAACATTTCCTGTTAAAAATGATTCTGCAGTTATATTGGAAATGCTGAAAATTGTAGTAAAAGCAAAAATTGCTATAACGTGTTTTCGTAAAGAAAATTTAATCATGGATATAAACCTCCACATCCTTTTGTATCTTTCATTTTATCAATATAATAGAAAAAAAACTACTCAATTTATGTTTATATTATAAGCCATAATTATGATTTTTGATAAAAAAATAATTGCTTTTCTCTTGAAAACTATAATTTTCGGTATATAATAATTTGTATGAGTGATTATCTTGACCCTAACAATGAAGAACTTCTCAAAGACTTTTTTGCTGAAGCAGAACAGCAGGTTGAGCAGTTGGAAAGTAATGTTCTTGTAATTGAGAACGATCCAACTAACCATGAAGCTATTGATGAAATATTCCGTGCTGCCCATACTCTTAAAGGTGGTTCAGCAACTGTAGAAATGACAGAGCTTTCGCATTTTACTCATTCTGTTGAGGATGTTCTTGATGAAATCAGATCGGACAGATTAAAGATTGATGAAGATGTTGTTGATCTTCTCTTGACTTCTATTGATGTTATAAAAGCTATGCTTGAATCAAGACAGAATGGTTCAGCCTATGGTGAAAATATAGACAGCATTCTGGATAAACTTCATTCTTATATTCCTGAAAAAGGTGGAAAGGCACCTGCTCCTAAGGTGACAGTAAAACAGCCTGAACCAGTTAAACCTGTACAGCAGGCTCCTGTTGCAAAAACTCCAGCAAGTGGATTAAAGTTCCCAAAAATTCAGGAAGAAGAATATCATGAATTGAAATCTGCATGTGAAGGTAACCAGAAGTTATGGTGCATTGGTGTAAAATTTGATGAAAATAATCCAATGAATACTGTAGGTGGAATTCAGGTTTTTGCAGCATTAAAATCTTCTGGAAATGTTTTGAAAACTGTTCCTGATTTTGATGCTCTTTATGAAGATCAATTTTATGAGAATGTATTCTATTATGTTGCAACAGAAGTAGACGGAGCTGCATTGGAAGATGTTTCTTTCTTAAGCGATGTAACTCTTATTACTGATGCTCATTGTTTAACAGACGATAACTATAATATTTCTTCTGGAGATGAAGATGTTGTTCAGCAGCCAAAAGTTGAAGAACCTGTAAAATCTCAGGAAGATTTAATTAATGATATACTTAAAGATAATATTTCCCAGTCTATTCCTGTTTCGCCAGCTGCTCCTGTTGAATCAGAAGCTTCAAAACAGACAGAAAAAGTTGATGTAAAGAAAACTGAACAGAAAAAAGATAGTCAGCATGCTCAGCAGGGATCAATTCTTCGTGTTGATTCAAGACGTATTGATAATCTTTTGAATCTTGTTTCTGAAGCTGTAATTGTAAAAGCTTCGTTTAATCAGCTTGCTACTCAGACTGCAAATGAATTGACTAATTTCCAGTCACTTGAGAATTCATTAAAAGATAATTTAAGAACACTTTTTGATTTAGTTCCAGATTATGCTCAGAAAATTTCACAGGGTGCAAATCCTGCAGATGTTAAAAAAGATTTACTTGAACAGTTTGGTTCAATGACAAACCTTTTTGATGATTATGAAGCAGAACTTAAGGGAATTTCTGGTCGTTTCCGTTCTTATACTCAGCAATTTGGTACAATTTCTGGTGAACTTCAGGAAGGTGTAATGAAAATCCGAATGGTTCCTATTAATCAGATTTTCAGCCGTTTCCCAAGAGTTGTTCGCGATTTACAAAGAGATTTAAATAAAAAGATTAATCTCGAAATTGAAGGTGAAGATACAGAACTTGATAAATCAGTAGTAGAAGATTTATTAGATCCAATTATGCATTGTGTACGTAATTCTGTGGATCACGGTATTGAAACTCCTGATGTTCGTGTTAAAGCTGGAAAACCAGAAACTGGAACTGTATTGCTTCGTGCTGCAAATGAAGGTAACCAGATTGTAATAGAAATTAAAGATGATGGTGCCGGAATTGATGTTGAAAGAGTAAAAGCAAAGGCTATCGAAAAAGGATTGATTCATCCAGATAAGAATATTAATGATCAGGATGCATATAATCTTATTATGATGCCTGGTTTCTCAACAGCAGAAAAAATTTCAAATATTTCTGGACGGGGTGTAGGTCTTGATGTTGTAAAAACTATGATTACAAACCTTAAAGGTTCAATTTCAGTTTCATCAGTTCCTGGAAAAGGTACAACATTTACAATTAAACTGCCATTAACTCTTGCTATTATTCAAGGTCTTCTTGTTAGAGTTGGTTCAGAAATATATTCTATTCCTATTGCAAATGTTATTGAAAGTCAGTGTATTCGTATGGATGAAATAAGTAAGATTGATAACTATGAAATTATGAATGTTCGTAATGAAGTTATTAGTGTTCTTAGACTTTCCAGATTATTTGATATTCCTGAAACTGTTGCTAGTGATGAATGTTATATTGTTATTGTTGGTACTCAGGAAAAGAAAATTGGTGTTATGGTAGATGCATTAATCGGTGAAGAAGATGTAGTTATTAAACCATTGCGTGATAACTTTACAAATTCTCCTGGAATTGCCGGTGCTTCTATTTTAGGTGATGGTTCTGTTTCTTTAATTATTGATGTAAGTCAGCTTCTTGACCTTGGTGTTAAGCAGGAAATACTTGCTCAGGCAAATGAAGAAATGAATGTTAACGTTGGTAATTAATAAGGAAGTCGGTTATGGATGCTATAAATGAATCAAATAAAATAGTTCAGACTGCTGAAAAAATCCTTGAACAGACTCAAGAAAAGAAGGAAGCTGCATCTTTTATAGATTTTAAGATGGTTACATTTTCTTTAGCAGGTAAAGATTATGCTATTGATATTATGCATGTTAAAGAAATTGCAAAAGCTGGAAGATTTACTTATGTTCCAAATACACAACCATTTGTATTAGGTGTATATAATCTTCGTGGTGAAATTATTCCTATTCTTGATTTAAGAATTTTCTTTAATATTGAAGTTGAAGAAATTGCAAATAATAAAAAACTTCAGAATTTATTAATTCTTACTGTTGAAGATCAGACTTTTGGTCTTGTTGTAGATAAGATTGATAAAGTTGTTGGAGTTCAGAGAAGTTCAATACAGCCTCCTCATCCTTTATTTGGAGACATTAACATTAAGTTTATTAAAGGTATTGTTGAATGCAATGAAAGACTTTATGTTTTACTTGATGTATTAAGAATTTTTGCTGATAAAGAAGAAAAGAAAGAAGAAAAAAAGCCTGTTGAAGTTGCAGGTCCTGTAGTTCCTTCTGTAAATAATATTCCATCAGCTCCAAAGCCTGTTGCTGCTGAAAAGACTGTTCCTGTTCAGAAAGTTGAAAAAGATGATGTTTCTGAATTGGATATTAAATTTATTTCAGAATCACTGGTTCAGTTTAAGAAATTTACAGTTTCTGAAATGAATAAAAAATGGATTCAGCATCGTTATATTGAATGGAAAAAGGAAAGAGGTGACAGTAATGTTCAGTTACAGACTGAAGCAGATGCAACTGAATTCTTAAAACCATTCTGGTCTCAGTTAACAGGAAAATTCTGGACAGAAGAATATAAAAATGAAATTGTAAAATTATTACCAGAAAATTCTGCAAAACAGATTGTTGTATGGAATCCAGGTTGTGGGGCAGGATATGAAACATATAGTTTTGCGTGTGCTCTTAAAGAAAAATATCCAAATGCATCAATTAAAATTTATGCTCAGGATGTTGATTTATTAAGTGTTTCAAATGCAAGTTTAATGTCTGTTCCTGCAGATCTTTCAAGTCAGTGGTTTAATCCTTATTTATCAAAGAAAGCAAATGGAGAATATACATTTAGTCCAGATATCAAAAATAGTATAATGTTTGAATATCACGACTGTAAAAATACAAATGTTCTTCCTATGATTGATATTGTATTAGCACGAGATGTATTATCATTATGTGATGAAAGTACACAAAACAATATAATTTCTGATATTCAGGAAAAATTAAAAGGAAATGGTGTTGCTTTTGTTGGTGAAAACGAAGAAATGCCATCATCTTTTGGATTTGGTGAAAAAAGTATAGGTGGTGCCATTGTGGCATATACAAAAGATTAAGGGGGATTGAAATGAGAGTAGAATATATTAATCCTTTTGTTGAAACTTCATTCCGCGTTTTACAGGAAGTACTTGGTGGAGCTGAGGTAAAAAGAGGTGATTTATATCTTAAATCAACTGCAATGCCTGTAATGGGAGTTGCAGCTTTAGTTGGTCTTGCGGGTGATGTTGAAGGTCGTGTACTTTTCGATATGGGAAGTGAAACAGCTCTTAATATTGCTTCTGCAATGAATGGTGAAAAACTTACATCTTTTGATGATTTGGCAAAAGCTACAATCAGTGAATTAGCTAACTTGATTACAGCACAGGCTGTAACAAAATTACATGAATTGGGATTTAAGTTTGACCTTACACCTCCAACATTATTTATTGGTCAGAAAATGGAAATTGCAGCATTAAGCGGTTCTACACAGAGTGTTGAAGCACTTATTGTTCCTTTACACACAGATTGTGGTAATATAGAAATTAACGTCGCTATTCGAGAGCGTACATAATAATAGGAGTTATTAGACTATGAAAACAATTCAGGATTATCCAACAATAAATGAAAGACCTCCTGAGGGACTTAAAGGTGATGGTACTGCTTTTAAGGTATTGGTTGTAGATGATTCCATGTTCGTTGCAAAACAGCTTGGCCAGATTCTTGCTAGTGAAGGTTACGATGTTGTTGCTACTGCTGTAGATGGAGCAGAAGGTGTTGCTAAATATAAGGAACTTTGTCCTCATGTAGACTTAGTAACTATGGATATTACAATGCCAAAACTTGATGGTATTTCTGCTTTGGAACAGATTATGGCTTTTGATAAAAATGCGAAAGTTGTAATGGTTAGTGCTCTTGGTAAAGAAGAATTAGTAAAAAAATCTTTGATGCTTGGTGCAAAAAGTTACATTGTAAAACCTTTGGATCGTAAAAAGGTTCTTGAAAGAATTTCAAAAGTATTATCGTAGTACTTAAAATAAAAAGGCTGTTCTATGAAAAAAAAGAACAGCTTTTTTATTTATGTTTACAACAAGTACTAAAAGTTCAAAATAAATGTTATAGTTATTTTGTAAATTCTAATAATCAATTAATTCATAGCCATTTTGTCTTTTGATTATATCAATTCTGCTGTCATTTGATTTTTTTAATACAGTTCTTAATCTTGAAAGTTCAACTTTTAATGATGGAATCTTAATTTCTTTCCCATTTTTTAAGTATTCATCTTGTAGTTGTTCCAGAGATAAAACAAATCCTATATTTTGATAAAACATTTGGAGAAGAAAAAATAATCCATCTGTCATACCGGGAATTCTTCTGTATTTATATAATTTGTCTCCTAATGAAGATAAAGTATAATCTCTATATAAATAATTAATTAATTTTGCTTTAGGTAAAGGTTTAGGATCCTGAAGTAATTTTATGTATGGTTTTAAATCAGGAGATTCAACAAGTTCCATAATTGTTGTAAATACATCATGAAATTTTTCTACATCTAATTCTGTATTGTATGGATCATTTACTTCAAGAATATATTTCCAGAACATTACTCTGTCGGGAAATGAAATAACAGGGTCATTATAATAAATAAATGGAATATGAAGTTTTCTTTCATTCATAAATTCATATACATTAAAAATTGAATGATTATTCATAATATAATCTGCAATAATCAAATCTGGAATTGCATTTTTATTTTTAATAAGATCATAAATAGGTTCCAGTGTTGTATATATAAAACAATGATGTTTAGGCAAGTTTTTCTGAAAAATTTGACATATATCCGGTTGGGACGTAATAAAGTAAATAAGCATAATTTTATTATACACTAAAAATTAATTATGATTAAAAAACTTATTTTGTATAAAAGAAAATTTGTGATATGATTTTATATAAATAATTTAAAATTATCAGGAATATAAATATGAAATTTGAACGAAAAAGTGGAGTTTTACTTCATCCTACATCATTACCAGGATCTTATGGTATTGGAACAATTGGAAAAGCTGCATATGAATTTGTTGATTGGCTGGAAACTGCCGGTCAGAATTTATGGCAAATTTTACCATTAGGACCAACTGGTTATGGAGATTCTCCATATGCATCATTTTCTACTTTTGCAGGAAATCCTCTTTTAATTGATTTAGATATGCTTGTAGAAAATGGATGGGCAGATAAAAAAGAATGCAAACCTGCTGATTATATAAAAAAAGATGGCAATGTTGATTTTGGTGCTGTTGTCTGGTGGAAGATGCCGGTATTAAAAAAAGCTGCTGATTATTTTTCAAAAAATGCAAATACCGAAGATGTAAACTTGTATAAAGATTTTTGTAAAAGCAAGAAAGCCTGGTTGGATAAATTTGCAGTATTTATGAGTATTAAATCATATTATGATGAAAAAGCTGCTGTTGAAAAACCTGAAAATTCTATGTGGAATTATTACTGGCCAAAAGAATTAGCTTCATGTCAGGAAGAAGCTGTTAAGGAATGGAACAAAACTCATAAAAATGATATTGAGCAATACAAAATTATTCAGTTCTTTTTTGATTATCAGTGGAATAAATTAAAAATTTACGCCAATTCAAAAAATATTAAATTAATAGGTGACATTCCAATTTTTGTTGCAGGTGATAGTGCTGATGTATGGGGAAATCAGAAGTATTTTCAATTGGATAAAGATGGACGTCCAAATTGTGTTGCTGGAGTTCCTCCTGATTATTTTAGTGCTACAGGGCAATTATGGGGAAATCCTTTATATGATTGGGATGAAGTAAAAAAATCGGGTTATGAATGGTGGATTGCTCGTGTAAAAAGAATTTTTGAATTAACAGATGTATTACGTATTGATCATTTTAGAGGCTTTGAAGCTTACTGGTCTGTTCCTGCAGGTGAATCAACTGCTATAAATGGAAAATGGGTAAAAGGTCCTGGATTAGATTTATTTAAAGCTATTAGAAAAAAACTTGGTGATATTCCTGTTATTGCAGAAGATCTTGGTGTTATTACAGATGAAGTTCGTGAATTACGGGATAATGCTGGATTCCCAGGTATGAAAGTTCTTCAATTTGCATTCAGTGCAGATGAAGCAAAACAAAACGGAATGATAAATGCTTTTTTGCCTCATATGTATAATACTTCAGATTGTATTGTTTATACAGGAACACATGATAATGATACATTACAAGGCTGGCTTGAAAATTGTAACGGTGAAACTCTTTGTCTTGTTTCAGAATATATTCTGGGTAAAAAAATTGATGAAGAAAAGGCTCGTTCCTTAGTAAAAAATGGGTCATTAAGAAAGGAAATGATTAAAACTGCGATTGCATCAAATGCAGTTTATGCAGTAATTCCTGCTCAGGATATTATCGGAATTGATAATAAAGGTAGAATGAACATGCCTTCTACAACAGGCGCAAACTGGACCTGGAGATTATCAAAAGGTCAGTTAAAAGCTTCTGCTGCAGAAGAATTGAAGTTTCTCTCAAAAACCTATGGAAGAAATATAAATCAAAACTAAACGGCTCTGTTAGTCCATTCAATTGCCATCTGACGTAATTCTTCTGAAGATGAGCAATGAAGTTTTGCTTTTATATTTTCTTTATGAGTATCAATTGTTTTAATGCTCAGATTAAGTTTTGATGCAATTGCTGCTGTTCCCAGACCTTTTCCTATTAACGTAAAAATTTGTAATTGTCTGTCGGAAAGTGAAGAGATTGTATCAAACTTATCAGCTTTAGAGTTTTCGTCCTTGGAAATTTCTGCAATTCTTTTCTTTTCATTTTCACTTAAGTAAATATCACCGGATGTAACTGTTTTGATTGCATTAATAACCTGTGTTTCAGCCTCTTCCTTCATGATATAGCCTTTTGCACCAGCTTTTAATGCTCTTTCAGCATAGAAACGTTCGTCGTGCATTGAAAGAACGAGAATTTTTGTTTCTGGCTTTAAGGCTAAAATATCTTTAATTAATTCAAGACCGTCTTCTTGTCCCAGGTTTAAGTCAACAATTGCTAAATCTGGTTTAATATTATCAAGTAAAGATAATGCTTCCATTCTGTCTTTAGCCATTCCAATGACTTTATATTCTTTCTGGGTTTCGATAAGTTGTGATAATCCTCTGCTGAATAAAGGATGATCATCAATGATAATTACTTTGTATTCCATGATTATATAATATCATAAATTGAATAATAATTGTATAATTAAATTATGCGTATAGGGTTTGTTTTAAATATTCTTGATGAAGAATATCAGATTTCGATTTACGAAGGTATAAAAGCTAAAGCAATCGAATATGGAATTGAAGTAATCTGTTTTCAGCAGGAATATCACGATTTTATTAGTGAAATAGATTTTAAATATTTATATAGTCCTGAATATTTCAATCTGGATGGAATTATAATGTTATCCTCTGTAATTTTAGATAAAACGGAAGTTACAGATAGAAAAGAATTGGAATTTTATTGGGGAAAAATTCCTGTTGTATCTCTTGGTCAAATTATTAAAGATGTTCCATCTGTTATGGTTCAGACAGATTCTTCAATGAAGAATTTATTGGATCATCTTATTATTGATCATAAATATAGAAATTTTTTATTCATAAGCGGTTCAATAAGACATCAGGATGCTAAAAGGCGCGAGGAATTTTTTAAAAAAACCTTTGAAGAATATGCAGAAGAAATACCTCATCTTCAGTACAGGCTAAGACATGGACTTTTTACAGAAAGAGCAGCAATGGAAGTAATGGAAACATTTGTTCATGAAAATCCAGACTTTAAACCTGATGCAATTGTATGTGCCAACGATAATATGGCCATTGGAGTCTACAAATATTTAAAGATTCATACTGAAAATACAAATCTTAAAAATTGTGCAGTAACTGGTATTGATGATATTCCACAAAGTCAATTTGAAATTCCTGCATTAACAACAATTCGCCAGCCACTTAAACAGATGGCATATGAAGCTATGGAAACTATGACGGCTGTATTAAGAAATCAGGAAGTTTTGAATGAAAAATATGTTGAGTCAAAAATGATTAAACGAAAATCCTGTGGTTGTCATGAAACTTTTGATGAATCTTATCAGAAAAAATTTCTGGAACAGGTACAATCTAATTACATCCGTTCAGAAAACCTTTTACGAATGGTAAGTCATATTGGACAGGAATTAAATTCTGTCAGCACAAAAGAAGGTTTACGTCATATTATTAATGGTGATATGGATTTGCTGGAAATAAAAAACTTTTGTGTTTTGTGGTTTCCTGAAAAATTTGAAAATTTCAATTCTCAATTAAAAAAAGGTTTAATGGTAGAGCCAGTTTATGTACGTCGTAATGGAAAGGCTTTCTATGAATTTGCCGGAAACAGAATTATGACTTTAGGTGAGTTTTATAATAAATTTATTTACTATGATGAAAATCAACCTAAATCTACTACATTCAGATTTCTTTCTCACGGTAAAGAAATTAAGGGCTGTGTTTTATATGATGCAGAGGCAACTTTACTTCCATATTTGAGTTCAATAGGAATTGACATTTCTCAAACATTAAATCGTGTTTATGATATGGAAGAAAAGAAAAAAAGATCTGAATATCTTGAAAGTGAAGTAACAAAACGAACTCAGGAATTAATTGCAGAAAATAAAAAAAGAATGGAAGTTGAAGCTGAAGTTCTTAAAATAAGTGAGATAGAACGTCAAAGATTCAGTACAGATTTGCATGATGATATTTGTCAGCGACTTGCTGGAATATCTATGTTATGCAGAAGTTATTCTAATCAAGATGAACTGGTTTCTAAAAATCAAATGATTGAACTGGCGGAATTAATAAGTGATACTCTTACAGCTACAAGACAATATGCTCATAATTCTTATCCTGTTGAATTGGAAACATTGGGTATTAATGCAAGTTTAAGCAATTTGTGTAACAGTATTGAAAAAAATGCCGGTATAAAATGTGAATATTTATGGAATGTAGATGAAAGAATTAATTTTTCAAAATTACAGAAAGTAAATATTTTTAGAATTATTCAGGAAGCTTTACATAATGCTATGAAACATTCTAAAGCAAGTTTGATAAAAGTCTCAGTTAATTCAAAAAATAAAAAAGTTATCATTAATGTTAGTGATAATGGATGTGGTATTTCGGAAGAAAAACAAACTGCATCTGGAATAGGGTTAAATTCTATGCAGTATCGGGCAAATCAGATTGATGCAATTTTTAATATAAAACAAAATAAACCAAAAGGAACCTGCGTTGAGGTTATTATTGAGGAAATAAAATGAAAGAAAAAAAGAAATTTTCAGAAATCTTAAAAAATCTTCTTGTTCTCTATTATGAATTTGTAAAAATTGGTGCATTTACAATTGGTGGCGGTTTAGCCATGATGCCAATGATGCAAAAAGAATTAATTGACAAAAAGAAATGGCTCACCGAAGAAGAACTTATTGATTACTATGCAGTTGGACAAAGTACACCTGGTATTATTGCTGTAAATGTTTCAACTTTTGTAGGTTATAAACAGTTTGGCGTTATTGGTGGAATAGTTGGAACTTTAGGAATTGTTACTCCTTCATTAGTAATTATTATGATTTTGGCGGGGGCTATTAATTCAATCTCTGATTATCCAATTGTTCAGCATGCTTTAAATGGAATAAATGTTGCAGTTGCAGCCCTTTTGACTTCGGTTGTTTTTAAATTTGCAAAAAAAACTATAAAAAATATATGGAATGCAATGTTTATGCTGTTGGCTTTTCTTCTTGTTTTTGCACTAAAATTGCCATCTTATGCAGTTATTCTTTTTGCATTAGTAACAGGTGTAATCATTACTTTCTTTCAGCAGAGAAAAATTAAAAAACAGACTTTAAATAATGTTGAAGTTAATAAAGAAGCTGATCAGAATGATAAGGAGGTAAAGTAATGAGTTTATTGTACTTAGCATTTACTTTCTTTTACATTGGTTTATTTACAATTGGTGGTGGAATGGTTGCAATTACTCTAATGCAACAGACAATTGTAGATACTGGAATTATAAGTCAGGATTTATTTTTTAATATGGTGGCAATATCTGAAAGTACACCTGGACCATTAGGAATAAATATGGCTACTTATATTGGTTATAATCAATATGGAGTTATTGGTGGAATGGTTTGTACTTTTGCAGAAGCTCTTCCATCTGTAATCATAATTATGATTATTGCTAAAATGCTTAAAAAGTTTAACAAAAGTCCATATGTAAAAGGTTCTCTGGCTTTCTTAAGACCAATAACAACTGGTCTTGTGCTGGTTCCTCTTGTACAGATTATTTGTATGACATTAATTAAATTACCAGATTCAATTGCTGTGTTAACAACTTTTGCTGGATGGAAGGATTTGTTTGAATGGATAAATATTGCTGCTTATGCTGTATTCACATTTATATTATTCAAATTCAAATTACATCCGATTGTGGTAATATTAATTGGGGCAGTTTTTGGAATTGTAACGGGTTATTATTTAGGATAAAAACTAAAATCTTTTCATATTGATATTTTCATTTTATAATAAAATTATGAGTACACATATTAATGCGCCAGAAGGTGCAATTGCAGATACAGTTCTTCTTCCAGGAGATCCATTAAGGGCAAAATTTATTGCTGAAAATTTTCTTGAAGATGCAAAGTGTTATAATGAAGTAAGAGGAATGCTTGGTTACACTGGAACTTATAAAGGAAAGAGAATTTCTGTCCAGGGAACAGGAATGGGACAGCCATCTTTGTCTATCTATGTACAGGAATTATTCCAATTTTATAATGTGCAGAAAGCGGTTCGAATCGGTACTGCTGGTGGTGTAAGTGAAAAGGTTCCATGTAGAAGTGTAATACTGGCAAATGGAGCTTGTACTGATTCAAATTTACAGACTCAAAGATTTGGTTTTTCTCACTATGCCCCAGTTCCAGATTTTGAGCTTTTAGATACTGCCTATCATAAAGCCAGAGAGTTAGGAATTAAAACATTCGTAGGCCCTTGTTTTTCAGGAGACAGATTTTACGATGAAAATGAAACCTGGAAATTCTGGAAAAGATACGGAATTGTTGGTATTGAAATGGAAGCGGCTGAATTATATACTTTAGCAGCAGAGTTTCAGAGAAAAGCTCTTGCAATTCTTACAGTTAGTAACAATTTTGTAACTGGAGAAGAAACAACTTCAGAAGAAAGGCAAAAAACATTTAAAGATATGATGTTGCTTGCTTTGGAAACTGTTATAAATATTTAAAATTATATGGAGATTAAAATTATGAAACCTACTTTACTTGTTTTAGCGGCCGGAATGGGAAGTCGATACGGTGGTGTTAAACAGATTGATGGTGTTGGATTACACGATGAATGTTTATTAGACTTTGCAACATATGATGCAATGAAAAGTGGTTTTGGCAAAGTTGTATTTATTATTCGTAAAGATATTGAACAGGCTTTTAGAGAAAGACTTTTTGATAGAATTGCAAGAAATTTTGATGCAGAATATGTTTTTCAGCAGCATGAATCTTTATTAACTCCTCAGCAGCTTAAAGATTCTGAAGGACGCGAAAAACCTTGGGGAACAACACATGCAGTTTTATGTGCAGAAAATGCAATTAAAACTCCTTTTGCAGTTATTAACTCAGACGATTATTATGGAAGACAGGCTTTTGAAGTATTAGGAAAGTATCTTTCTTCTATCGAAAATAACAGCACAGAACATGCAATGGTTGGTTATGTATTGGGAAATACAATGAGCCGTTCAGGTTCTGTAAGTCGTGGTGTTTGTACTGTAAAAGATAATCAGCTTGAATCAATCGTTGAAAATCTTAAAATTTATTATGATGAAAAAGATCAGATTATCAGTGAAATGCCAGATGGTGAAAAGAAATTATTAACAGGAAAAGAATGGGTTAGCATGAATCTTTTTGGATTCTCGCCAAAAGCTTTTGAAGAATTCCATATTTATTGGGATAACTTCATGAAAGAAAATTCTAAGGCTCCAAAAGCAGAAGCTCTTTTACCTGTTTCTGCCAGTGATATTATTAAACATAATGCAGGTGTTATTAAGTTCTTTAATTCTCAGGAAACATGGTTTGGAATGACTTATCCAGAAGATCGTCAGCTTGTAAAAGATGAAATTGCAAAGAAGATTAAAGATAATTATTATCCTGAATTACTTTGGAATAAATAAAAAATGAAAAAATTAGATTCAATTAAGTCTGATAAGATTTGGGGTTATGAACTCTGGATAGCTTCTACTCATCCAAATGGTTGTCAGGGAGATTTTAAAAAATCGGTTGGCGGTGAATATCCGTTACTTGTAAAAATAATTCAGGCAAATGATACTTTATCAATTCAAGTTCATCCTGATGATGATTTTGCTGTAAAATTGGAAGGCGAAGGAAATCGTGGAAAAACTGAATGCTGGTATGTATTGGATGCAGAACCTGATGCTAAACTGGTTTATGGAATAAAAGAAGGTTATTCAAATGAAGTATTGGCAAAAGCTATTACTGAAAATAATCTTGAAAGTTATCTTGAATTTGTAGAAGTAAAAAAAGGTGATTTTATTTTTATTCCAGCTGGAACTGTTCATGCAATAGGTGCGGGGCTTAGATTACTTGAAGTTCAACAGTCATGTGATTTAACTTATCGACTTTATGATTGGGGTAGAGGACGAGAAGTTCATATTGAAAAAGGCTTAGCTGTTATTAAACGGGAAGAAATGATTCCGGTTAAACCTTTTTCAGATGAATTTGAATGTCAGTACTTTAAATTACAGCAGGTTAAAGTAAAAGGCGGATGGAGCATGCTTTGTTCAAAAGGAAATGGTCCTGAAGCTGTTCAACTTATTTATATTATTTCTGCAGATAAGGCTGTAATCAGAACTTCGGAGCAAAAAGCTGGTGTTCCTGTAAAAGCTGAAGAAATATATGCTGTAATGCCTGGAGAAAAAATAACAGTTGAAGGATCTGCAGAAATAATGAGGATTATTGCAAAATAATTTTCACTAATACTTGTTAATTATTATTCTAAAGTGTAAGGTTGTAATATGCTTTTATTTTTATTATGTTTTATGCCTTGTTTGTTGATATTTTATTGTTGTGCAGTTAAAAATAGAAAAGTTTATCCTGTAATGTTTATAGGAATAATGACTGCAGTAATTTATTGTTTAGTAAGAGTAATGGGATTTTATTCTCATCGTTTAATACCAGATTCTTTATCATCAAATTATATATATTATCTAATTAGATATACTTTAATTCCTGTTATATCTATTTATGTTTTGTATATTTTATTGACAAGAGATTCTTGGGAATTTAAATTAAATATGTTCTTCCCATTATTAGGAACATTTTACGCAATTTTTATTCCATACAAAGTAATTGCTTTTACACAGTCAATATATTCGGGATATGATATTTTCCTTCGACCTGTTTTGTATACTGCAATGATTGGTCAATGTGCAATTTGTTTAAGTAATTTATATAAGTCAATTACAAATAAAAAAATTATAAATATTATTCTTAATATTTTAGTAATGATTGTATACCTTTTAATTCCTGCTATGATGGATGCTATGTTTGATTTAAATATGGAATTATGGATCATTGTTACAGTTACAGTTTTATACGGTTTAATAACATTAACATGGGCTGTTTTGAAATTAGTTCTTGCTAAAATAAAGAAATAGGTAATTTATAAGATAATCAGGTTAAATAAAAAAAACTTTTCGATTATATCGAAAAGTTTTTTTTATTTAACTCAGTAATCAAACTGATAAATAATTTAAAGCAGGCATACGCCTGCTTTATCTAGTGCAAAACTAGCGAATTAGTCGTCCAAATGTCCAGCAGATCGTCGCAGGCTTGCGCCTGCTTACCTAGTTTTGCTTCGCAAAACTAGCGACTTAGTCGTCTAAATGACCAGCAGATCCGAGAACTTCGATGTTCTTGCGTGAGTACATTTTGATGAGTTCATCACGAGCTGGTTTAAGGTACTGACGTGGGTCGAAATCACCTGGATTTTCTGATAAGTGTTTGCGAACTGCAGCAGTCATTGCAAGACGTCCATCAGAGTCGATGTTAATCTTACATACAGCAAGTTTAGCTGCCTTGCGGAGCTGTTCTTCTGGAATACCAA
>JAKSTJ010000040.1 GCA_024402635.1 Treponema sp.
TTGCAAACAGTGTTTCTATTCGATTTACAATTCGCTGTTGTTCTTCTAGGGTTGGGGGAAGAGGAAAAGGCATATTAAAAAATAAATCTTTATTCAAATGAGGAATTGCAGAGCCCTTTTTATTATTACGATACAAATCCTTCTTTGTTGAAATAAATAACTGCAAATACGTTTCATTTACATTCTGAATTGAAAGAGCTTTGAATGTACTTCCCATATAGCCATCTTCTGGAATAGTAAAAACTTCCCCGGAATTTTCTCCATCAACAAGGATTACTTTTGTTCCTTTTTTTATAAATTTTCCTGCTGATATTGTTTCTCTTTCCTTATTTCCACGTAAGTATTTTACTTCTAGGTATGGATAATCAATGCCAGTAAGTTTCTCACCATCAGTCAGTCTACAAACTTCATTCTGGCGACACCACTTCCATCCCTCAGGTAATTCATAAGGAGCATCTATTTCTGTCTGTTCAATCTGTTTATTCGCCATAATTCTCAATTCTCACCTATCAATTTTCAATTAACAATTATCCATTCTCAATTATAACTTCCCCCGCGTGAGGGATTGTAGGGGCGCGTAGCGGCCACCGCAGCGCAGCGAGGAGGCTGGAGCGATAGCGGAACCCCGAAAAGCCCGACGGCAACTTGTTGCCGGCACGCCCTACAAATTATCAATTATCCATTATTAATTCTCAATTGCCTTCAGTTCCTTCACCACATCTTTAATCAAATCAACTGCCATTTCCAGCTGGTCTATACAATCCTGAGCACTTTCGATTGGATCTGGTAAATCTTCGTAATCAAGAATGCTTTCGTCGCGGATAAGTCCTAAATCAAGGCTGTTGCCTTTTTCTGCAATCTGTTCACGGGTAAAGCAGTTCCAGCGTTCGTCCTGAACTTTTGTACGATCTTCTGCAATGTAAGCTTTTACAAAAGCATCAAAATGTTCTTTTTTAAGTGGATTTGTTTTTCCAAAGCTTGGCATGTTTGTGCGAAGGTCATAGAACCAAACCTGTTTTGTGCTGTCTTTATCCTGTGGTTCGCGAGTGAAGAAAAGTACATTTGTTTTTACGCCCTGTGCATAAAAGATTCCTGTTGGAAGGCGGAGTACTGTATGAAGATTACATTTGTTCATCAAATCTACGCGGATTTTTTCTCCATCGCCGTCGGCAAAAAGTACGTTATCTGGAAGAACTACTGCAGCACGGGCTTTTCCATTGGCTTTTAATGAACGGTAAATGTGCTGCAAAAAGTTCAGCTGTTTGTTGCTTGTTGTAAATGTAAGGTCTGTACGGAGTGCACGTTCACCACCTTTTTTTGTTCCAAATGGCGGATTTGTAAGAACCACATCGTAACCTTTCATTTCCATTCCGATTGAGCTTAATGTATCGCCAAGAGTGATTTTTCCGTTGATGTCGTGGAGATAAGCATTCATCAATGCAAGACGGTGGGTATCGTGTACAAGTTCTGTTCCTGTAAAAGCTTCTTTATCTTCGAATTCCTGCTGCTCTGTTGTACAGTGAATAAGCCCTTCATTCTGATCAAGAACATATTTGTGGGCGGCAATCATAAATCCGAATGTACCGCATGCAGGGTCATTACACTTTTCACCAAGCTGTGGTTTTGTAAGTTCTGTCATTACATCAATTAAAACACGAGGAGTAAAATACTGACCGGCACCACTCTTTTTTTCTGTGGCATTTTTTTCAAGCAAACCTTCGTAAAGGTCACCAAGTCCTTCATCTTTTGCACTGAACCAATCTAATGCATCAATTGACTTTATGATTTTTTCAAGATTTTTTGGTTCATCAATACTTGTCTGGCTGCCTGCATAAATTTCCAGAACACGACCAGAAGTTTTTGTTCCAAGATAATCCAGAAGTTCCTTGTAAAAGTCTTTAAGGGCAATTCCGTCTTTTGCTACAAGTTTTGCCCATCGGTACTGTTCTGGAATCTGGTCTTCCGCTCCAGGAATTTCCGAACACATTTTTAAGAAAAGAATATATGTTAATTCGTTCAAATAATTCTGATATGTAATTCCATCATCACGAAGGACATTACAGAGATTCCAAAGTTTTGCTACGATTTCTTGTGTGGTCATAGGTTAATTGATAATTGAGAATTAAGAATTGATAATTTTCCATTATCAATTATCAATTTTCCATTGTCATTTCTCAATTATTTTCCTCCTTTTTTTGATGATTTTATGATTGATGTTAATAGTTTTATAAGCTCTATATTTAATTCATACAAATCGTGAACCTGATTTTCTTGTATAATATTACTACCAATCAGCAATTCAAACCAATATGCTGTTTCATCAGCCTCTTTTAGAGCAATATTCAATTTGTTGATAAAGTCGGCTTTACTCTGCGCGTTTTTGCTTTCTCTGATGTTAGCCCCAATACTTGTTCCACTTCTCAAAATTTGCTTTGACAAAACAAATTCTTTTTTCTCATCACAAAGATAATGATAAAACTTAATAATCCTTATTGCAAAGCTCTTACTTCTTTCCGCAACAACATTTTCTTCCATAACAAAACTCCCCCCAAAAATAATCCATTCTCAATTTTACATTATCAATTATCAATTCTCTCCTGTTCATAGTATCCTAAAAGATAAAGGAAAATTGGAGCTGGGATTTTAAAAATCTTTTTCCCGTTTTTAAATTCGTGGAGTCCAAAATCATCAATTCGCTTTGTAATTACGAGGTTTGGCTTTTCTGAATCAGAAAGTTCTGCAATCAAATCCTTTTCTGAAATTGGTGAATCTTCTCTGTACTTCACTTCAATCATGATTGGATTTGTGTTTTGTGCATACTGAACTACAATATCAATTTCCTTATCTTTATCGCCGCCTCTGTAATAGCCAACCTTTGTTACTGCCTTGTAATTAAAGGCTTTTACATGTTTGTATACAGCGGTTTCAGCAATAATTCCAAGTTCCACTGGGTCATTGGTAATATCATCTTTCATTAATACGGCATTTCGTAAGGCTGCATCTGCAATGTAGATTTTATCCTGAGATTTCAATATCTGTTTTGAACCCACATTTACTATTGGGCTTATATAAATTAAATTTGCACCTTCAAGATATAAAACATATTTTTCAAGTGTGTTTCTTGTAACCTGCAATTCTTTACAGATTGTATTCATATTGATGATATTTGAAGAGTTGTAGCACAAATACAGGAATACTTTTTCTATATCTGAAATATTTCTGATTGGATATAAAGCTGGTAAATCTCTTTTTAAGGCCTTATCTACAATATCTTCCCGCAAGATTCTTTGTGCATAAATATCATCTTTTGAAAGTGCTAATTCAGGAAATCCTCCAACCTGCAAGTATCTTATAAAATGTGGCTGAAGAAATGCAAACTTATTAACCAGTTCATTTTGCGTATATTTATCCAGCTGATAAAGTTGTGTTGGTTTTATTCCAGAAGGAAGCTCGCCTACTTCAATATTTAAAAGCTTACAATATTCGTAAAATGTAAATGTTGGAACTTGAATTGTAATCCATCTTCCAAGTCCACTTTCGCGAGTCTTATCTGCAAGAACTGGACTTGCTGAACCTGTTGCCATGATTTTTATATTTGGATTTGTATCATACAAAACCTTTAACCAGGCATTCCAATCTTCTGAATATTGGATTTCATCAAAAAAGCAATATATTTTTTCTGATGTAGTTATATTCTGCCTAAAAATATCCAAAACTTGACTTATATTACAAAGCTTTAATAAAGGATGATCAAATGCAATAAAAACTATGTCTTTGGGATTTATTCCATTTTCAATAAGCTTTGCAATTGTCTGGTACATGATTGTGGTTTTTCCAGTTCGTCGTGCACCACTTAACAAAACAGTACGACGAATCTGTTCATTATTAAAGGCCTTCCAACTTTCATAAAAGCTGGCTCTTTTCATTGGTTTGTTAAAATCTTTCTGTACCGAACTTGTTTTCCACCATGGATTATAAGAATAGAGAAGATTTAAAATGCTTTCTTCAGAAAAATAGCTCATTACAAACCTCCTAAAAATTATCAACTTTCACCCATAAATAATAATCTTTGCATACAAAGTTTGTCAATACGTTGATAATCTTTTATACATATTATTATCAATAGAGTATCAAAACTGATAATTCTTCGACACTTGCAATAATCGTACTCTCAATTATCCATTATTAATTTTCAATTACCAACTCTCACGCCGCATCTTCATACAAATAAATATTCAATTCATTTATTAAAGCTTTCAATTGAAAGTTAAATTCCTTATCTATGCGCTTAAAGCCGCCTTTACTCTTGAATATATACACATCATCAAAAATTGTTTCGTCGATTGTATTTTCAACAAGCAGGTTTGATTCAATCATTAAAAGCCAATGATCTTCCACCGGTGTAAACTGATGGTTCTGTCGTAATTTTTGGAACGCTCTTTTTATTCTTTCCTCGTGATTCAAAAGTGGAGCACCAACTGCACAACTTCTTATTACACTGATAATATCTGCAACATAATCTGCATTTTTAGTCTTGCTGATTGCAGTATTAAGACTGTTTAAATCGTAACCGTCATTGGCTAAGATTACTGCAAGATTCTTTAATGCGTCTCGGGTTAAATCTGCTGGACGTGTACAAACAATTTTAAGAGCTTCAATTTTATCCCGATTTTCTTTTATGTAGGTTGTGAATTCTTCTATGTAATCTTCTGGGCGTTTTAAATTATGTTTTCCATATCCCCGTTCAATTTCAAATCCATCATCTTCCTTTTTATCAATAATGATTGGGCGGATTTCATTTTTATCGTCCTGAAGCATTTCAAAAATTTTGTAATCTTCAATAATTTTCTTTTTTGCTTCAATTGGAGAAAGTTCTTCTATTGATTTTAAATAATCATCAATTGAATCTTCTTTTGTAAGCACCTTAAAATTACTGATAGCTTCAGAAGTAAGAACATTTTTCTTTCTCTGAACTTTTGCAATTAACTGCTCAACCTGATACTGAATTACTTTTGGTTCTGTATCAGGAGTTTCTTTCATTGCATCTATAAGTTCTGTCATTTTAATTTTTGGCTTTTGAACTACAGGCTGCATGTCAATACTATCTTTAATATTGTCATAAACTCCTGCTGGGTCATACACATTAAAATGAGTCTTATTGATTTCTGGACAACGACGAGTGGCACGACCCATCATCTGTTCAAAAAGAATACGAGACTTAATACAGCGCATAAATACGAGATTTGTAATGGAAGGAACATCAATTCCTGTTGTAAGCAAATCTACTGTAACTACTGTACTTGGGTACGATTCATTTTTGAATTTCTTAATCAGGTCTTCAATCTTCTTTTGATTTCCACCACCTGCAGATCCTGTAATTTTCATAACAGCTTCTTCTGGAATCTGTTTTTCCTGACACTGCTTTTTAAGGATATCAACAATCATATCTGCATGGTCATCATTTACTGCAAAAATCAAAGTTTTTCCCATTGTGTCTGGAAGATCAAAAGTTAAATATCCTTTTCCATATAATTCTGAAAATACCAGTTCATTAAATGGTCGAGTGATGATGTTGCGATTGAATTTTTCAATATCATAATCGACTTCATCTGGAAGAACCCGTGCGTCAGTAATTACTGTTCTGTTGTTTGGATCATATTTATCTACAAATTCGCCGGGCTCAAAATGGATTCCGTTGCGGCTTTTGTCTGTTGAAACAATAAAAGGAACATCATGGTCGCAAAGGTAACCTTCGTAAACTGCACGACGATATGAGTATGTATAAACTGGCTCACCAAAAATCTGTGTTGTTTGAAGGGCTGGAGTGGCAGTGAATCCGATTTTTGTAGCATCAAAATATTCAATAATATTTCTATATTTACTCTGATAATCTAACTGGTCTCGGAAAACAATTTCTTCATCAGTCATTTCCTTATCTAAAATATAACCACGGTGTGCTTCATCTATGATTACAAGGTCAAAATCTGTAACTGCAGGCATTCTGTCGCCATCGTTATAAAGAACACGCTGAACCATACCTTGAACTGTTGAAATTTGAAGTTTTGTTTCCTTATCAATTATTTTTTCATCAAGATTTTTAATGTTGTAAATGTCTGTGAGTGGCTGCAACTGATCCAGTTTTACTTCACTGAATACATCGAAAGCCTGTTTACCAAGAGAGTTACGGTCTACAAGAAGAAGGATTCGCTTAAATCGACCAGATTTCAAGAAACGGTAAATAAGTGCAAGGAATGTTCGTGTTTTACCAGTACCTGTTGCCATTGCAAGAAGGATTTCTTTTCTACCTTCTGCAAGTGCTTTATCCACCGCATGAATTGCTTCTACCTGATATGGTCGTAAATTCAAGCCGTCTTTATTAGTAAGTTCTGCATCATCATCAATCTGCTCAAAATTCTGTTTGATTTCTTCTTCATTTCGAGACAATAATTCTTCAATACCAATTGGACTCATCCAGCCCTGCAATGCACGAGGCGCTTCTGTTGGTTTTCTAAAATCTATAAACCAGATTCCAGATTTTGTCTCCAGTTGTTTAAGATATGGGCGTCCGTTTGTTGCAAAGGCAAAAGGAACTTTATATTTTCCCCATTGTCCCTGCACATAATCTGCATCTGAATCTTTTATAAGTTCTGCATATTCTTTACATTGCCCGTCAATTACACATGGAATATCTTTGTGCTGAGCTTTTGCTTCAATTACGCCAACAAGTTTTTCACCAATAAAAAGTGCATAATCTGCATACCCATGATTATAAACCTTAGAATCTGTCTGCCATTCTGCAATGGCCATGTTATGACCTTTTTTAGGCTTTGTTCCATTAAGTTTTTGATTAAGAATATTTGTATCGCATTCCCAACCAACTTTTCGAAGTTGTTCATCAATAAGTTCCCGTGTTTCTGCTTCTGTAAGTGGACGAGAACGGTTTGCTTTGAACGAACGATTTCGTCTAACATCAACAGTAACTTTTGGAGCTTCTTGAGCTACAGCAGTCGCCTGTGCAATTAACTGATTTTCAGATTCTTCTTCGTGAGTTTGTTCTGGAGTAAAATCTACACGCTTTTTAATCTTTATTATAATTTTTTTCTTTGCTACTACATTTAGTTTTTCTGGAATAACATATTCTTTGTATTCAGGATTTATATTACTACCATAAGTACCTGCAAACCAGAGACAAAGGCTGTAAGAAATTGGAAGAAGTTCTTTCACTAAAACTGAAGAATCTAAATCTTCATGAACCGCTTCATTACCAATTTTTCTCAACTTATGAAAAGAATTAACAAGAACAGAATCAATTATTTTATTATCCCTTAAACTAGAAATTCTTGTTGCTTGAGGTACATCTTTTATTGTTCCATAAGGAGGAATAGCAAAAATTTCACTGTCATAAGAATAAATAAGGCTTGTTATAGTTTCACCTATTTTACGAATTTTATATAACGCACTATTTGGATCTGTTTCGCAATAAGTTTCTGCTAATTTACCAAGCTTTGCTAAAGCTGGAAATTCTTTTTCAAAATAATCAAATGATGAAATCATTTTTATCCTCTTCGCTATTTATTTTTCACAATAGGCTCATTCACCACGCAAATATCCCCAACATCACAATTAAGAGCTTTGCATATTTTCTGGAGACTTTCCATCGAAATATAATCCCCTTTACTGAGTTTGGCTAAAATATTCGACGAAATTCCTGCCAGTGGAATAAGCTCTGTCTTATTCTTAATTCCCATATCAGCAAGTTTATTCCAGAGTTTTGAGTAGTCTATATACATAATCCACCTTGGTATCATTATATCATGAAAATGTGATAAAAGGGAGATATTGTAAAAAAAATTGCCTAGAATTTGTAAGAATTCTAGGCAATCACCCCAAAATTTTAACCACAATTAACCGAAACCACTGGGTTCAACCGCACCACTTTATATTTGCACCTAAAAGATAAGCGACTTTTTTCCGTAAATTTTACTAAAAACTGAGGGAATTTCCCCAAAAAAATCGCTCCGATGCTACCAGCGCCCAAATTACACCAATAAAGAAATCTATTTTATTCTTTTCTTGTCACAAGTTTTCTTATCATAAATAACTGAAGAAGGCTTTATTTCTCATTTATAAGTAAATTTTCTATCTCTTCTTATTTGCATAATCACTAAAACTTCTTCATGAGTAGCCAGTCTCAACTCTCCATTTACTTCTAATGCAAACTTAGGATATCCAACACAGGCTCCTTCCTGTCGTTTATTCCATATATGATATACCTTATATCCGTTCCAATTTGCTTCTTGCTCAAAACAGTCATATCCATAATAACGGGCAAAAAGGTTTATGCTTCTTCTTTCTACGTTTGATAAAGGTCCAAAATATTCGGGGAAAGTATCCTTTGCAATTTCAAAGGCTTCATTATCAAAAAGAACAAGATAAACTTCTAATTCAGATGCATATTTCTCTATATTTGATACCGCAATTTTTAAGGCTTCATACTTTGGATATCCATAAACCCCTGCACTAATCAAAGTAAAAGCAAGACTTTTACATCCATTCTCTACAGCGAGCTTTATAGAATTTTTATAACACGCATTGAGAAACATTTCAGAACGTTTCTGTTCACTGTCATCATATATAGGACCGACAGTATGAATTACATACTTGGCATTAAGTTTATACCCCTTTGTAATTTTTGCTTGACCGATAGAACAGCCCCTAAGAGTCCTGCATTCTGACAACAAATCAGGTCCTGCAGCACGATGAATTGCTCCATCTACTCCGCCACCACCTAAAAGTGAACTATTAGCCGCATTTACGATTGCATCAACTTCGTATTTAGTAATGTCACCTTTTTCTATTTTTAATGCCATAATTTCCTCTATCTATAAAATAATCTTTCATAACTTCAACTTGTTTATTATCTATAAATATCTAATTTATATGAAAAACATCTCTTTTATATCTGAACCTAACATCTCACATAAGAGCATAAGTCAAGTCATTTTTCAAGACTTTTTTTTCAAACTTCAGATATAATAGTTTTTATTGTTATTTAACGAATTTTTCCATATATAATTTTCTCCTTACGCTACAATCATTTCTTCAGTATCCATTACTTCAGTGGCAAGTTTAAGCCATTTATTAAACGTAATCTTATATTTTGCACAAAGACTGTTAATTTCTTCGTCGTCTACAAAACCTGCCAGCGGAGATGCTTCAAGAAGTTCTGTTTCTTCTTCAACACCATATTCTTCATAATTATCCTCTTTTGATTCTTCTTCAGCCGTCCAGCCAAACTGTGACAGAAGTTCCGGTGACATAAAACTTGCAAACGAACAGTTATAGTTTTCTTTTGGAGCTTTGTATTCTGTTTTTTCTTTTTTTTCGTTTGGGTTAATGTAATCAAATTCCAGGTCTAATGATTCTGTGCAGAAAAGCTTATGTAGAATGCGGGCTGTATTGAAAGAATCACTGTAAGCAGTATGAATCTGACCTTTGTAATCCATCTGAAGAAGTCTCATAGCAGATTCAAGAGAAACCGACACTTTTGAAGATATAAGTTTACCAAAAATCTTCTGTAAATCAACAAAGTCTTTAAGACATGCAAAAAGGTCATAACGGTGGCGGGCTTTTGCTTCCAGTTCACTCCAAAGCTGATTATAATCAGCCTTACTCCAACAGAAAGTAGTAATATCCCCTTCTCCACGCCAGTAGCTGAACTTATCAAATACAGTGATAAAATTATCTGCACCTTCAAGGTTCTTATTTGTAATTCCTGTCAGTTCCTGAATTGCTGGTGTCACTGAGCTGTATACGGGTTTTACATAGGAATTGAATTTGCTGATCATGTTGTAGTTTTCATCAAGCATAACGGCACCAAACTGAATTACTTCACCGTTTGCACCAGGAACACATGAACGCTGGCCTGACTGAAATTCTGTCATTTCAAGATCAATACAGACATATCTTTTTCGTGGAGACTTATCCTTTTTAGGTGTCTTTGGTAAATCCAAATTAATCTTACTAAAATCAAGTCCATAAATATAAGAATCTGTTGTATTTAAATAATCATTTCTCTTCATAATAGCCCCCTTTTTACAACTTCTAAAGATCATTATAAAGTGTCACTGTATCATTGAATGACACTGTGAAAAAAAAGTGCCTAGAATAATCATAAATCGTCACGTGACGGTCCCAAATATTTCCTTCAAACACCCTCTGCAAACAATTTCAAAAATGCAAATCAAAACACTCTGTTAAAAACAAAACTTACACCATCTTGCTTACATTTCTTTATCTTGCATCGGGCAAGCTTGGTGTAAGTTCATTTTTATTTATGCATTTGGTTTTATCTTTTTTTGTATTCGGAAAGTGTTTCTAAATCTGGCTTCCAATGAGGGGACGTTATGACAGGTTTTAATGGTTATGGTATTTCACTTTCGGGAACAGGGATTTGTTTCATTTGTTCCTTGAGTTTCTTTCCTGAATGGAAGCTGGCTTTGTAATAAGATTTTGTTTCAACTTCCTTTCCGGTTTTGGGATTGATTGCCCTTTAAGCTTCTTTTTTTTGATGTAAGGAGATGTTTCAAAAGCTCAGAACTCACTGATGTATTCATCAATTGGTTTACTTTCAGGACTTGTCATTAAGACTGCAGAATGAATGAAGTTACGTTCCTTCAGAACCTTGATGATTGTCTGTACATCTTCTCGATCCATTTCCATTGTTCTAAGAGAATTAAGGACCGTCATTTTATCCAGTCGTAATTTCTTCTGATTCTCTTCTGCGGAATTGATTTTGCTTTCCCGTGCTGAATGGCGACCAGATATCTTGAAGTCTGAGCTGTTGTTTTGTATTCTCTAGCAAAATAATGAAAAAAGCAAGGATTTCTCAGCGATAACGCATTTTTTTTGACAGTTATCGCTGAAGAATAAAGGTGGTTTTTACACCTTACTATTTTTGTTATTTTTTATTATGCAACCTGTTCTCTAGTTAGATGCAATAAAATACGTACTTTTTCTTTTAAATCGTAATTCTCTATAAGTCTTACAGATTCTATGGTTTCTTCACTAGGTTTTGCATTGTTTTTTGCTAATAAATCTAAAATATATAAAGATTCATCAATTTGTCTAGTTTTAATATCCTCATCATAACCAGTGGAAACTTCAAAAAATGATATTGTTCCTAATACTCTATCAAGAGTTGTCCTGTATTGTAATTCATAAAAACAATCCAGAACAACTGATTGATAATTTATGTTTGCTCCCTTTTTTATAAGGTATTTACAAGAAAAACGCCTTTAGTTAAACAAAATGCCATTTTCTGGCTGAAGATTACATGTCTTGATTAGTGGTGAGTATTGTTTTTGTCCATTATCAATTGTTGGGACATAATTTACATCAGCATTCCATTCTTCAATCAAATAATATGCAAGATTTATAAGACCATATTCTATTGCTTTCATTAATGGAGTTTCATCCGTGGATAAAGTCTCACTTACATCAAAATACCTTTCCAACAGAAATTTGATTATCCCAAGATATTTATTATGAATATCTTCTTCAGAAAAGTAAGTATTCCCAGAACTTGAAAAATCATATTCCGGATTACTTCGATAATTATTAAGGTCACCAGAATATTTATAAATTACTCTCGATAGCAAATCAACATTTTTATCATATAAAGAAAAATTTCCGTAATCCCAAAGAAATTCTAACATTTTAACATTATGAACATCACAGACATATATAGAATAGTCATCTTCCTCTCTCCAGAATCTATCAATTCTTTGGCTTTATCTATATCTCCAAATTCGATTGCACTCCACAGAGGCATAAAATCTCTATCACGATCATAAGGAACTAATATATCATAGCTTCCAAAACAGGAGTTATAATAACATCAGTTTCATTTTTATCCATTGCCGGGGTAACCTCAGAAATATTTCCAATTATGCTTCCACACTCTGGGCAAAACTATGGAGAACCATTTAGTTTTGTTCCGCATTCCTCGCAGAACTTACTTGTATCTTTGTTTTCATGATTGCATTTTGGGCAGATTTTCATTTTAGACCCCTGTTATCTAAATTTAAAAGCTTTACTTTAATATTTTCTATATCAATATAATTCGAGCATTTTTCAAGAGTTTCATTAAACTCTTTTGCAAAATAATCATATTTTCTTTTTACACTGGCATCTTTTAGTTCTATGTTTTTGTATATACCAATTAACCAATTTCTTATGTCAGATAAAACACGAATTAAATCAGCTTTATCATCATCAATATTTGTTCTGAATAAATGTCCATTACAATCTTTATAATTTGGATATATAGCTTTTGCAATAATATCAATATTTCTAAAAGGTCTAAGAACATAAAAATCATCAAAATCGTTTTCTATATAATCCTTTACGAATTTTAATTTCTCAATAAAAAAACAATCATCCCTGAATTCCATATTTTTCATTAAAAAATCATAAACTTTATTTGTTATAAGAATACGAGGATAACAGGCAATATTTTCTTCTAATCGGTATGCTTCAATAAAAGCGGGCGAAACCATAATGTCATAATCTTTATCAATGTAGAAATTGCCTTGTACAACTGCTCCTCGAGATAAGAACCCTTTTTCTAAACATTTTATTCTAAAGTTTTCCAATGCAAAAATTAAATTTATCAGAGCATATTGTGTATTTTCGTTTGTATAAACAATGAGCGTGTCTGACAGCATTTTATATGAAATTTTTTCTAACTGACTTTCATTTGAAAAAAATGAATTTGAAATAATTTCAGTTATCAATTTTACTGCATTTTCATTATTGTTTACAAAATCTGAAAATCCTAAAATATCGATAATGCCTAAAAAGCATACCATATATCCGTTTTCTGCATTACGTTCCATATTAATGGTTTTCTCCGCTGATTTTATAAATTTATCTATGTTCATAAAGACATCACCTTAGAAAATGTTTTGTGTTACTTTTCCCGAGAAACCTCGGGGATAAGACAATTATATGATCGCGTAAATTTCTTCCAGACAATCTTTAAGTGCTGGAATGTTATAAGAAATATTATCTACATTACAATCCATACCTTTTAGTAAACCACTTCCACAGTCATCTGTACCAACAAATGTAATTTTTTTGCCATTTGATTGCAGTCTCCCCATGCGATGGTAAGGAATTTTAAATGAACTTCCAGTAGATTTCTCATATAAAGCAGAAGTTGAAAAAACTAAACCTGACTTTCCCTTTCCTATAATAGTAAGATCTATAAATCCAAGAATTTCGGTCTGACTTACATCTTTTGCAATATAAGAACGGACATTTTGAAATACTTGAGAATATTTTGAATCAGCACATCCTGCAAATCTATACCACATATTCCCTTTTGCAATAGTATCAATATATTTATCTACAATCTTTCTAATTTTTTCCTCTGTAGTTTCATCGTCTTCATACTCATCTTCATCGACATACTCTTCATAGTCATCAGATTCAGAATCATCTTCACTGTATGAATAATCTTCATCTTCAGTATCATAAGACTCTACAATCTCGTCATCTGTTTCATATGAATTATCTTCATATTCAGTAGAATAATCCTCATCATTTTTTTCACCTGAAAGAAGGCTAAAACCACATTCAGGACAGAACTTTGGTGTTCCTTCTAGTTTTTTTCCACACTCAGGACAAAATTTTGGTGCTTCAACTAATTTTGTTCCACACTCTTCACAAAATTTTCCTGAGTCGCTATTCTCATGACCACAAGTTTGACAAATTTTCATTTTTCATGTTCTCCTAATTCTAATAATATATTTATAGTTTTGCCCCGCACTGCGTACAAAACTTTATTTCTGATATAAATATTATTCCGCAATTTGAGCATTGCAGATTTTGGGTAGTGTATTTATGTGGTGAAGGCAAGATTTTTATCTTGTTCATTTTTATCTGCTCTTTGACTTGTGGAATCAAACGTTCAGATTCTTCTGTCAGTTCACCGTTTTTTGAAAGAATCGGAGTGTCAATTACAGCTTTTATTGTTCCTGCAAGTGCGAATGTTGCCGCTACAGTGTGCTTTTGGCTTAATGAAAAACATTGGTAATTCCCCTTGTGCTCTTGTATGGCACTTGCCGTTTGAAACACGAGGGGTGTAAAGAGAGAATCAAGACGGACAAGCAAATTGTAAAACATGTTGCTCCGTCTGCGGATTGCGTCGCAGACAAGCCCAGCGTTGTTTAGTTCTTCTGCAGCTCGATTTGCTTCTGCAAGGTTGGCGTATGCTTTGTTTTTTTGAGATTTTGCTTTTGCTAACATAACAATATTTCCTAAGCCAAAAGCTGCACTTCCCGCGACAATACTTCCTAAACCACTAAAAGCCCCTAATGCCAATAATCCTCCACCCATTGTAGACAAACTGCCCCCGACTATCAGTGTGGATATTTTGTCTTTCATTTCTTTTAATTCGATAATTGAATTTTTATTTATTCTGAATCTTCCCAGTTCGTTCAAATCAACTGCATTTTGAAGTTCCACATTTTTCAGTTTTTCAACAGTGGTAATAAAATTTGCTATACTTGTTCCTAAGACAAATACTTTTTTGCTCCCCAAGGCAGAAAGAGCTTCCGAGCAAGCACTCTCACGAAATTCAAAATTATGTTTTGCATCATTAAGAATTATGTTTGCCTGCTCATTTGTGATTTTTGCATCTCTTTTGTCTGATCCCACTTTAGCTCCCACTACAGCTGGAATAATAAATAACAATGGTAATGGCATCTGTTTCCCCTTATCCTAACTGCACTAGTGTGGAAATCTGCTTATGTAATGATTTCTGCGTTAGTTCTAGTTCTGTATATATTTTGTTTCTTTTCCCACTTTGCTCTAGTGAATCCAAGAATTCGTTTTCTTGCTGAACAGAAAGCAAGGCTTTTGCCGTGTCTTCCATTTCAAGTACATACGATTTACAGAGATTCATATTTTTTGCGAACAGATGCACAAGTCGTTGTTCCGCCTTAGAATATGAAGAATCAGAGAATCCTAAATTTATGAGTGTCCAAAGTACCGTTCGGTTGTGAACCGTGTTGCCTTTTTTTGTGTTGTCCTGTGAATACTTTTCAAACTGATGGCGGATAATTGCCTCTCGGTCGTTGTCGCTGTAGGCACTTGCAATAATGCTCATCGTGTTTCTACCCACTTCCTTAATATCTGCATCATCATAGCCTTCGTGCTTCATTATCGAAGAAAACAAATTATGTTCCCGAACCGTCACTCTGCCTCCTAGTGCTAAAAATAAGTATATTAAACAAAAATCCTGTTTATTCACATTTTTCTCCTATAATTTGAATGGAGCCAAACTACCCATAAATGAATCAAACTCGTTGAAGTTCTCAAAATGAACTTTGCCATTTACTTTTTTTGTGATTTCATTCGCTCCGCTGATAAAGCCGTCAATGTCATTTAATTTAATCGCTTTGTACATCTGATTAAATGCATTATTGAATGTGGCAGTGTAGTCAAAAAGATAACGATTTATGAGGCTATTCATTTCTTTGCGATACTGTCGCATAAGCGAAATTACTTCGGCAGATTCTTTTTCTATGCGGATTCGCTCATCGTGTGTAAGTTTTGCTTCTTTGAGCGTACCAAGAATTTCTTTGTAAAATGCTGTAGTGAGCGTATAGCCAACCATTGATCCGATTATCCCGCCAACAACAGGAATCGGGATAAGTTCCTGCCCAGCAATAGCAAAAATAACCGAACTCACTTGACCTGTGCCTTTTTCTCCAAGTTCTTCAAGACATTCTAGTCCAGAGATTTCATTACACATAAAATTTTTAAGAGTTTTCCCCGTTTCTACGGTTGTGGTAACAATCGTTGCTGCAATATTTGTCTTGGATAAATCCCGCAACAGTTCATTCTTGGCATTTTGCATTGCACCCTTGATTGCACTACCTGTAAATCCTGTAGCAAAACTAAGGGCACCCGCTTTTACTGTGTCACAACCAACAGAAAATGCGACTTCATCAACAGTTTTTTCTCCTTTTACAAGTGAAACGCAATTTTTAATAAGCGAAATTCCGCCCACAATTCCAGCGCCCCAAGCTGCTTGTACTCCACCTGCTTTAAGAGAGATTTTTCCTATATCCTTTGCTGTTGATAGTACAGGGTGCAAACGGGCTTCCATTGCCTCTGCATTTGTAATTTTACTGTTTTTGAGACTAGCTTTTATTTTTTCATATTTTGCTATTTTCTCTTCAATTTTTTTAGCAACTTCTAGATTTCCATCTGCCTTAACTTTTGCCAGCTGTTTATTATAATTTTCTAGAAATTTGTCTATTTCTGTAAAAACACTTACTTGCTTTCCATCAATCTCTACACCTTCATAATACTCTTTTGGAATTGTAATTTTTGCATTTGCATCAAAATATTTTTGAAATTTCTTAGAGGCAAGCTTATTTACCAGTTCTTTCGGATTATTACCGATAAATTTCATTTGCTCTTCAGAAATAACAATACCATTTTCATCTGTAACTATATGGTCAAATAATTCATTATAAACTCCACTACCTTTAATATCTGTGTTATGAATACGCTCAGCACTTTTACTTATTATATTTCTCGCATTTTCACGTGCAGCATATTTATTTTCAGCAGAAAAACCTGCCTGTTGTTTAAGATTTTGTTTTATATATTCAGGATTTAATTTTGATTCAGAAATTTGCTTTAAACCTTTCTTAAGTTGTTCTCCACTTTCATTATCAATTCCCGAATAAGCTACAATATGCTCTTTAACAGCAGAGCCATATCGCTGCACAGCTTCTGTTGAAGCGCCTTCAATAATGACATTCTTATATGTGCTTATATTTTCATCTGAATTATTATTTAAGGAAGTTCCACATTGAGTACAGAAATTACAATAATCAAAATTTTTGAAACCACAATTTTTACAGATTTTCATAACTCTTATTCTCCTTTCCTAATAATTCTACTCTATGTCCCACGACATCTAATGTCATGAGTTCACGATTCTTTATTATTTGTACATCTTTTCTGTACGTTGTAATTCTTCCTTCACTTCTTCTACCAATTCTTTTGGTCCCAGAACCTTTACCGTATGACCTTGTCCCAAAATAAAGCGCAACAGTTCCTTCTTTTGAGTGGTTTTAAATTTGAGGTACACGCTTCCATCTTCTCGTTCTTCAAGAATTTGGCTGCTGTGCCAGATTCGGTTTGTAGCGTAAGTTGCAATTTCTTTATCAAACAGAAGCTCTACTTCAAGAAGCGTTTTATCACTAAGCCAGACACCCATTTCCGAATCGAAGTAATCTGAAGTTTTAAAATCTTTTGGTATGCTGAATTTCTCTGTAGTCATTACGGCGTTTTTCATTCTGCCAAAAGAAAAAATACGGACATCTTCCTTATCATGACATTTACCGATTACATACCAGTTGCCTCTTTGGCAGACTGCATGATATGGATCTATTGTACGTTCCATAAAAGATGGTTTTTGAAGAGGCCTATAATCAAATGAAATCGAAAAGCCTTTATTTATAGCGTCAAAGATTGTTGTGAAAAGTTCTGGGTTTATATTTTCTATTCTATCGGGTATAAAAGTAATCCTGGGATTTAAAAAAGATGTATCTACAGTTATACGATCTGGCAAACAATTTGTAATTTTTTGAAATACAGAACGAAGCTGATTTTCTAATGGTGTATTACGATATTGTTCTAAAAGGGGATTTAATATAGCAACAGAAAGTGCTTCTCCCTCGGTAAGAGGAATGCTTTTAATAAAAAAATTCTTTTCAGTGTAATGATAACCTCGACTATCACTTTCAATGGGGGCATTGAGAGTATCACGCATGTATTCTATATCTCTCTGAATTGTTCGCGAACTATAGCTTCCATCTTCAATGGAGTTAGCAATTTCTTTTGCTGTGTACCATCTTCCCGATTGCAACAATTCATCAATTTTTACTATGCGCCAACTATTAATCTTTATCTGCCGTTCCATGTCTTTTTTTTTCTGTAAACTTTTTAGTGTTAGTCAAAACTTGTTATGACAAAATATGTCTTATTATACACTTAAAAATGTCTGATTGCAACATTATTTTACTAAAAGTGTTGGGAATTAATATTTAGAATATTACATTATTATTGAAAAATATATGCATGACTTCAGATGATATTCAAACTAGACTTGGAGAGAATGTAAAACGCATTCGTAAGGAACAAAAATTGACTCAATTTCAGCTTGCTGAAAAAGCTGATCTTTCTGAAGAAACTGTAAAGAATATAGAGCTTTCAAGGTGTTGGACAAGTGATAAAAATCTTGCAAAACTTACAAAAGCTTTGCAAGTGGACATCCATTGTCTTTTTTTACCAGTTTGTACTTCATTTGATAAAGATTCAGAAGATTCTACGGTAATTAAAAAAGCTATAGCAGAAAATTTGAAGAATTATGTTTATTCCGTTCTGGATGATCTCACTTCTAAAAAATAAAATGACAATGACATGGGTGGTAAGGGATAAGATTTTTATAGCATTGTCATTAAATACTACATTAGCTTGTCTTTTACATTTTTCAAAGCAGGTTTTGTTTCTGCATAATCTGAAACCAACTTACCTGTTACTGCAAGAGCAATTCCACCGGTAATTAAAAGTTTCTTGAGCATAGGCTCCTCCTCTAGTTTTAATAGGATTATTATAAAAAAGAGGGTATGACATCTAGTGTGATAACCTAGAATTCGTAAAAATTCTAGGCATTTTCAAACATAATTAAACTCTCTCCAACTGTTCCGTATGTTCACAATAAGGATAATTAGTGCATCCTACAAACCAATGGCCTCTGGCCCCCTTTCGTTTTACCAAGAATCCACCACAACTTGGACATTGTTTTGGACTTGAAAGAATTGAAATGTTATTCAGGGTGTATCTGCATTTCGGATAATTTGAACAGCCAATAAATCTCTTTCCTTCATGTTCAACCTTCAAAAGTTCGCCGGTCTGACATCTTGGACAATGAGTCTTTGTTTCATCATTAACTTTTTTGATATGAACAAAGCAGCATGATTGTGATTCTGAAAACTCTCTGAAAAAGATAGATGGTGCTCTATTATCTGTCATAACAAAGGTTCTGTTTTTAGTTCGTGTAATTGCAACATAGAAAAGGCGGCGTTCTTCTGCAAACATATAATTCTCACCTTGTGTAAGAACATAATTGAGAACCTTGTCATCTGCAATCTGGTTCGGGAATCCCAGTTTATCATTCTTGAAATTAACAAGAACAACATTATCTGCTTCCAAGCCCTTTGATTTATGAACTGACAAGAATGAAACTGGTGTTTGTGGAGAAGGCAAATATGTCAGTTTTTCTACCCTATTCTCCCATGTTACTGAGAATAATCCTGAGGCTTTTAGAATCTCTATATCAAAATTTGTTCTTCCTAATAGCAAGATAGATTTATCAGGTCCAAATTCAGAAATAATCTTTTGCATTACCTGACTTAAGGCTGGATAAGGTTCTTTGTCATATCCCCAGAAAACAAGAGGATAATTCAATTCTTTTCCAGACAGTAACTGTTTTCGAAGCTGCAACGGATTTCGAATAACAAATCTTGAAGCTTCATCTATCAGCTGTTGAGAATTACGATAGGTCTTTTCTATTTTGAGAAGGTTTGTGTATCCAAGATATTTTTCAAAATCTGTGAATAATGAAATATCAGATCCTGCAAATCTATAAATTGACTGCCAATCATCACCTACGCATAGCAATTTTGCATTTGCTGCAGTAACAATAGACTTCAAGAGATTAAATCTTGAATGGGAAATATCCTGGTATTCATCGACGATTACATATTGATATTTTGGAATTGAAGCTCCAGCTTCTACTTTCGTAGCCGCATCATTAATCATATCTGAGAAATCTATAGACTTATTGGCAGATAAATACTTCTGATATTCATTCAAAATGATTTTAGCAATATCAAGGAAAATGCAAGTTCTCTGATACAGGAAGTCATTTTTCAAAAGTAGAGCTTCATTTTTCATCTGCTCAAACTGTTCCACTTTATAATTATTCGATTTAAAGAGAGTTATGAATGTGCAGCACAGCTTTATGAACTCAGAAAAGTATTTATTACTCTTTTTTGCATATATAGTTTCAAAAATATCATTGAAGTCATGCTCAGAGAATATAACACCATTGGCAAGAAGAAGCTTTTCAAGTTCTGGAAGAAGTCTTCCTTCTTTTGTGTAATATGAGTAAGTTTCTATTAGCTTTGTCTGATTTTGCTGATGGAACTCACGCTTCCATTTGATTCCATCAAGATACTTCTGCTCTTCTACTTCAGAAAGCCATGGACATTTATAATCTTTGCTTATACCAAAATGTTCAAGATAAATATCAAAATCAGTTAAATAGAAGTCTGGTCTGTATGCTTTTCTGTTTACATCTTCACTTTCAAACGGATAAAGCCGTTCATACTCATACTTTACACCATGCATAAACAGAAAGTTTGCTATCTTCGTTTCTTCAATACTTTTTACCTGTTCACCGTTTAATGTTGTGAGATTTTTGGCATTCTCTGATCCTGTCTTTTTAATGTACTGTTCCCGCTCATATTTGGATTTCAGAGTTTCAAGGTCAGCAGACTTTTCACGCTCATAAAGGTCGCCAAGATTATCACACTCTTCCATAGTTTCAGGAATCTCAAGATAGTAAGTAAAATATTCTGTAAGAGACTGTACCAAATCAGGATGGTTAAATAATTCAGTTTCAAAAAATCCATGAACAAAGTTTGTAAGATCATCTGTAACTTCAGGACGATAGCCTAAGTTTTTGGTGATAATATCTAACCCGAGTTTATGAAATGTTGTTGCTTCTACTGGAATGCCAAGTTTCTTTTGAATACGTTCAGTCATTTCAGCAGCAGATTTATTTGTGAATGAAATCAAAAGAATATCTTCAGGAGCAACATGTTTGACTTCACAAAGATATTTTACTTTTGCAGCAATTGTAAGAGTTTTTCCAGATCCGGCTCCAGCCAAAACCAAAGTTCTGTCTTCATCAGAAACAACAACTCTTCTCTGCTGTTCATCAAGAGATTTTCCATCTATATTAGAAAGCAAGCTGTCATTTTCCTGCATTTCTTTCTGCAGAAACACATCATTTCTATTAAGAATCTCTGTATGCAGATTTGAATATGTTTTTAAGAAATATGCGATTTTATCGTAATCAGGAAGTTTACTAGGAAAACGTTTCTGCTGAACATCTGCATAAAACTCAGCCCATTTCTGAGAAAATACTGATTCATCTGTTTTACTAATATAATTAGAAGAAAGATTTTTTAGCTCAGAGAAGAAGTCATCTATCTTTGGAAAATATTCCTTCGATTGTTCAGCTAATTCCTGGAAGTGCTTTTTTGATACTTTCTTAAAGATGAGAATTATTCCGATTATAACTGAAATTGAAGCTATGCCTGCTCCGATAAAATACCAGGACATACTTTAATTATAAGCCATTTTCTGTATAAATTTTAGTAGAAAGTTAGTTTTTCTTAACCACAATTAACCAAAAGCACCGCAGTTAATAGGGTGCTCCAGTTCATATTTGTTACCAAAACAACACCGTTTTAGAGACAAATTTGGCTAAATTCAGTCAAAATTTCCACCACTATGCCCCCAATTCCTGTTAGATTTTTTTTAGCAGTGACATCAAACTCGGAAAAAAAAGGATTATAAAAAAAGTAAACTAAAAACTATACTGAGCCTTTATGTAAATCGTGCTTAAATCCTTAAGCTTGCCGTAGGTTCCGTCACCATCTGGACCTGGAAGGAAAACATAAGTTCCAGCCGAAAGTTTTATCTGATCTGAAAGACTGTATTTTCCGTCTAAAGTAAATGCCGAATCAAAATCGTTCAGACCTACAAGCCCGCTGAGCGAAAGTTCCAGAGTATCCTGCAGGAAAGATTTTGAAATGCTAAGTGTTGCTCCGTGATTGAAGGCATCTTTTCGTTCCAGATTGTCTGATTTATTCAAAACTGCATCGCAATAATATTGCGCAGTAATTGTCCAGCCGGAAGGCATCCAGTCCAGTCCTGCAAGTGCCATTATCTGGTGCTGTTCAATTCCAATTTCACCACCGCCTAAGATAGTTTCTGCACTAGCCTGCATTTTTCTATTTTGGAAATAAGCTCCTTCCAGGCACAAAACTGTAGCTCCGATTGGGAATGCAGCATCTAGCCCAAACATTGCAAGGCGGGAATATTCGCCATCAATTTTTATTGCATCTGGAATTGGAGGATTTGAAAACACCAGACTGTAATTCATTAATGGCATTTTATCCCAACCGTAAAAACCGTAAAGTGAAACATCGCAAAGTGAAAAATAACCGCTGAATTTAAGGCCGTATTCGCAATTTTTAAGTGCCAGTTCCGGTGTTTGTAATGTGCCGATTTTTACTGGAATTGTTCCCACGCCTGGAATTGCAACCTGAGAAGGAATCATTGCATTTCTAAGAGGAGAACCTTCTTCTAACGGAAGGTCTGTCCCTCTGAAAAATGGAATCCACAGCACATCAATATTAAAGAAGTCTCCAGAAAATGAAAATTTAGCTGCAGTTACAGAAAGTGATGAATCATCGGTGAACAATGAAGTTGAATCTTCGGGGAAAACAGAATTAGTAATGTTTATTCCGTCAGCCTTTCCCCACACCACTTTCTGATTCCCGATTCTGAATCCCCAGTTGGAATCTGCATAATCGATGTAAGCTTCACCTAAATCAAAATCCAGCTGATTATTCAAAGCATTATAATTTGCATTTCCTTCTATATATAATGTGCCTTTTCCCTGATAAACTTCCAGACTACCTGTAAAATCTGTAGCACCAACAACAAAATCGCCAGCGTTTGCAGTCCAAGGTGCAGCCATTCCCCACATAGAACTAAGTTCCCCAGAAAAGTTAATCTCCTGCGTGAAACACAATGTTCCAACTACACCTAATAATATTATTGATAAAATATTTCTTTTCATAAAACACTCTCATTTATGAGATCCTGAAACAAGTTCAGGATGACATATGTTCAATTCCCCATTCCTAATTCCGAATTCTTAATTTTTAATTCTTAATTCTAAATTATCTAACCCTTCCTTTTTCCAGCGCAGCAACTGTGAACAGTGAATCGTCAATGTCGCTGGCATTGTAAACAACATCTTTCATCCGAATTAAAGACCAGCTTCCACTCTGAACATTTTCCATCTTCATTGTCTTTGCTGATTTGTATCCGTCGATTGTAGTGAAGTCACTGCAAGTTAGAACTCTGTGCAAAGTATTCTGACGGTCATAAAATTCTGCCTTGTACAAAAGAAAGTCCTTTTTCCCAATATAAACAACTCTGCGAGGATCTTTTTCTGTGTGGGCTTTTGACACGCATTCAACTTTGTAGCATTCAACACCGTCTACAGATTCACTTCCCAAAAGTGTGTAGTTGTCTTTGTTTAAGCCGCGGTCGCCCATGTCTTCGTAAGTAAAATCAGTTCCCATAAAAGAGCCTTCACCTTCTGAACCGCTGGAAGCAATTCGGCGGGTCTTTTTCATGGCAGGCATGTATAACCAATTGTCGCTGTCTTTTGATTCATCGTCGTAGTCAAACATCAGATAACCGGTTCCGGCAACATCTTTTGGTGTTGTAAATACAATTACTTCTTTTGTAACATCCCCGTAATCTTTAGATTTCATAATTACTTCACGGATTCGGTCGTTTCCCTTTTTAGAATGGATTGTAAGTGTTGCAGTTGTTGATGAAGTTTTTGGTTCTGGAACTTCGTCGCATTTTTTCATAATGTCGTAGCCAGTAAGTGACTGAGCAAAAAGATTTGCTCCCAAAACGATTGTTGCTAATGTTGTAATTAATTTTTTCATGGTAATATTATTCTCCTTGGAGAATATTACCAAACGGACTTGTCAAGGCTTTAAGGTAGCCGAAGGCGTACGTGCCTTGACGAGGACGTATGGTATTTCTCCTCAAAAATTTATTTTTATGTAGGACTGTCTAATAAATATAATTTGTAGTGTCATTCCGAATTTATTTCGGAATCTCTGAACTGTAGATTGTATGGATGGGGATGTCCAACAAGTATTTGTCATGCTGAACTTGATTCAGCATCCCACTAGATTTAGTGTGAGATCCTGAAACAAGTTCAGGATGACGATATGATGCGAACTTTTTGGACATCCCCATGACAATACTTCTTACTGCTCGGGGCGTTGCGGGGAGTAAGTAAAGCTAAAAATTGCTTTCGCAATTTTCTTAACGCTTTGCTATAGAACACCGGCCGCTTGCGGCCTTACACACCCCGCTGGATGGGTAGCGAGCAACGAAGTGCGCGCGTAGGGAGGGGCTCCTCCCTCCTATTTTCGCTCCTTACCAAAAGGCTTTGTGATTAACATCAGTACCGGTGTCAAAGTGTAATCTGCTACCAGTGCACCGCCCATTCCAATTACGCTCATGTAACCAATTCTTACCAAGGCAGACATGGAACTTGTCATAAACACGGCGAACATGGCACACAGAATAACTGTTGTCATAATCATAGACTTACCAATTTCCCGGTATGAGTTCAAAATGGCCTGGCGATAATTTCCACAAAGCTCAAAGTGATACTTGATGTGGTTTGTAAAGTGGATTGTATCGTCTACGGCAATTCCAAGAATCATTGGCATAATGAGGGCTGTAATCATATCAAGCGGAACATTTGCGTAACCCATAATGCCGCCAATCAAAATTACCGGCGCAACGTTTGGAATCATGGCAATGAAACCTGTGCGTAAAGATGTAAAGGCAATCAGCAAAAGGATGAAGATAATCAGGAATGATGTTCCGATTGATTTTACTGATCCACGAACAAGCTTTCCATTCATTACGGCGTACTGCATTACTTCGCCAACAACACCGCCGGCTTTTTTATCCGGGAAAAGTTCCTGCACCCATTTTTCAACTGTGTCAACATCTGAAACACAAGCCTCCGCATCGTAGGAGTGCATTTCAACATGAAGATAGGCTGCCTTAAAATCTTCGCTTACATATTCGTAGAGGTCTGTCCCCCCTGAAATTTCGTAAAGGAACATAATCTGGCTTACCATGTCAGGGTCGTCTGGAATTACATAAGCTGCAGGATCGTCACCGTTTAAAGTGCGGTTCATTTCCTTAATGATTTTTGTAACTGAATTGATTCGAGGTTTTCCGTTGGAAATTTTTGTTTGCTGCAAAGTCCCGATTCGTTCTGTAAGAATATCCATTTTTTTTAGAACTTCTGGGTCTTTGATAGCATCCTCATCATCATATTCAATAAGAACTTCGTAGCCGTACTGTGAACCCAACTGAGAGCGGGCAATTGTCATAAGGCGTGCAATGTATGGAGTTTTTTCGCCCATCATGTCCGAATAGTTCATGTTGATTTTAATACGGCAGATTCCAGGAATGCAGGCAGCGATTA
>JAKSTJ010000041.1 GCA_024402635.1 Treponema sp.
ACGTGGACAGTCCCATCCAGTTCCAGCGGCTTCTTTAAAGAGCATGTAATCTACAAGACAGTCATTGTCGCTGATAAATTCCATATTCTTTTTATTGCCGTCAAACCAAAGTGCAATTCTAGAATCATCAATTCCTTTTTCGTGAAGAATCTTTAAAACAATTTGCTCCTTAGTTTCCTGTCCAGCTTCAATTAATTTTTTATCATCGTTTGGAAGCTGAATCAGTACCAGTGGATTTACATTTTTATTTAATCGAGCAAACTGAGCCTCAAGTTCTGCTTTTTTATTCATTGCAAGAACAATCAAAGCTTCATCCAAATCTGTATTTCCAAGTTTTTGAATATCTTCGCTTGCCTGACACTGTATCTTTTCCTTAATAAGTCCCTCTTCAACAACCAACGAATGTTCAGTTTCAACAAAACCAGCCTTATGATGATTTGTTTTACTCGTATCAGGTATTTCTTTAGGAGTAGCAGAAACATTTATAATAATTCTAGGATTTGCTGGATTAATTACATTTTTATAAGCCGCTTCAGTAACATTTTTGTGGCTTTCATCAATAATCATTATGATTTGTCTGCCGTCTTTATGTGTAGCTTCAATAACATCTTCAAAATAACAGCCACTTTCTTTTGCATTTTCAAGATTTTCCGGTCTACGAAGCAAACGGTCTTCAGCTTTTGTACTTACAAGTTTCTGCCAGTTCAAAAAGAGTACATCATTTTTATTCAATTTCCCCTGATTAAAATCCGCAACAGTAATCAATTGATTTTTGAGATTCTGACTAAAATACTGGGCAAACTTATCACGACTCTGCATTGCAAGGTCATCACTGAAAGTAATCCAGATCCAGGCAATATCAGCATCCCAGTCAGGTTGCTCTGACATTTCGTTTATAAAAGCCGAAGTCATAAAAGTTTTTCCACTACCAGTAGGACTTTTAAATACAATTGGTAACTGATTTTCATTTTGTGCCCAAAGAATCTTAAAACTGGCAACAAGTTCATCTATAGCTTTCTGTTGAAAATTTAACGGTTTCATAAAAAATCTCCTTTGGCCCTACGCATTGTAAATAGACTTATAAATTTCCAGGATTGGAAGAGGAATGGCTTTTATCTGAATATTTGGAACATCTTCAAATTCATAAGCAAAATCATCTGCAGAACTCCAGGCAAAAATATAAACAAAAGTCTTTTTATATTTAGTTGCAAGTTCCGCAACTTTTTCTTTGAATTCATCAAACTTTTCGTAATCGTCTGTGAAATAAACAGCAGTAGCTTCTTTTGAACCAGTAAAAAGCTGATAATATTCAGTTGAACAGATTTCGTCTAAAGTGTTTTCCCCAAGAGAAAGAAGACAGCCAGCCTTTTTAGCAAGTTCAGTTCTGTCGTCATCGTTAGCATTCTTACAGTTATTCTGACCAATAAATGCAGTTTTATAATATTTAAGAGAATTGCCAAGCCCAGGGATTTGTTCCCCTTTGGAATTTGTGTAACCTTGCATGACACGGTGATTGCGTTCGTAAGTAACTTCTTCACAAATATTATTTTCATTTAGCTGAACAAGAATACACTGACGGTTTCCACCATCTTCTTCGTTCAGTTTCATTGTTGCATGAAGGGTTGTTCCACTGCCTGCGAAGAAGTCGAGGATGGTGGAGGATTTATTATGTATTGACTTGATTAAAAATTGAATAAAATTCAGGTTTTTTGGATTTTCAAATTCTTTACTACCAAGAATATCATTAAGAAGTGTTGTTCCTGCTGATGAAGAATAATTATGAATACTTTTAATATTCCTTAATCCTTTAATTTTTATGAATTTTTTTGTATCTAATTCGAAAACTTCATCTGAGCTAACATATTCTTTCTTTATGACAGAATATCCATTTGTTGTTTTATTAATTAGTATATGATTTTTTTCTCTATTAAATTTTTCTAAACTCCAAGTCCAACATCCTAACTTATTACCTTTTTTTGGTGGGCGTATGATTTTATAACCCTTGTTTAATAATTCTACATTATCCTTATAGACATCTTTCTCAGTATTGGACGTTTTAGCTAATTCGATATTATAATCGGATATTCCAATAGCATCGTTTGTTTCCTCCCGATAATAAATTGACCATCCTAAATTTTCTCTTGCATTTAAGGTTCCACCTTCTCCACCAGTTACAATTCCAGCACCTTTGTAATAGTATTGATTATTTTCTGAATCTAGAAAAACCTCTTTTAATTCTTCATTATCTGTACAGATAATATGTTGTTCTTTACCATTTTCATATTTTCGATTATTAGCATAAACCAAAACATAATCATGATTTTTTTGAATATTTTTTGCATCATTCTGAGCATTACCTTTATTCTGAACTAAAATACCTAAAAAATTTTGTTCTAAAAAAATACTATCACATAAGATTTTTAAATTCGCTAATTCATTATCATCCAAACTTACAAAAAGAATCCCATTTTTTGCTAAAACATTTTTAGCAAGAATAAGTCTTTTTTTCATAAACGAAAGCCAATAACTATGCCGTAATGGAGAGTTTATCGATACAGGGGTTCCATCAGGATATTCTTTTATAAATCTAACATCATTATACCTAAATTCTTTTCCCGTATTATAAGGCGGATCAATATAAATAACGTCCACCTTTCCCTTATGTGTATAATTCAAACACTGCAAGGCGTGGTAATTATCACCTTCAATTAAAATATGGGTAGGTTTTCCGTCATCGTTTTTTATAGATTTTTCTTTTACCTCTTCTAAAACTGGGATTTTATTTTCGCTGTCTTTTTCAAAAGCTTCTGGAACATCTATCCAGTTTAAGCCGTATTTCTGGCGCTTAATTTCGTAAGTCTGTTTCTTTTTTAATAATTCAATTTCTTCTTTTAATGCTTTGATTTGTGCTTCGTATTGTTCTTTTTCCATAATAAACCTTATGTAACAAAGCAAATATTTAGTAAATCTTTATTACATAAAGTTAATCGGTAAAAACACTCCATTACATAAGATTATATTTAAAGTTCTGCTTGTAAAATAAAGTATATGGACGAATACAGCGAAGAATTCAGAAAAAACTTGAAATATTACAGGGAACAAAAAGGGTGGTCTCAGTCAGAACTTGCTATTCAGGCTGATAGTTCCAATGGTCAAATTGGAAATGTTGAAGCTGGTAAGGCGTCTCCTTCTCTTGATCTTGTTTTTCGAATTGCTAGAGCTTTATCAATTCACCCTGCTGACTTATTTCTTCGCGATGCTTCGAAAGCTCAGAACCGTGAATTGTATTCCAAATACCACGATCTTCTTACCAACTGTGAACATCTTCCTGAATATCAGCAGAAAACTGTAAAACAATTAGCCCAATCTCTCGCCGAAAATAAACCTCCCTACACACCTTCCCGTTAAAGTTACATCGCCCAAACAAAACATTAACACGAAAACTCTTTAGTATTAATGTATATTAATATTATCAATAATTATATACTTTTCTTGACTTAACAATTTTTACCTGTTATTTTAAACCTATGAAGGAAACTTTAAAGAAACTCAGAACAGAAAATCGTTATTCTCAGGATTTACTGGCCAAAATTCTTGGTATTTCTCGTCTTTCGTATATGAAGTATGAATCAGGAGAAGTTGAACCATCTGTAGAAATAATTCGTAAGCTGTCAAAAATCTATAAAGTCTCCTATGAAACTTTAATTGATGATGAATTAAAATCTGAAAATCAAAGTTATTCTCATAGTAAAAATCATGATTTTGCTATTGCCAGTTCAACACCTGTTTATGGGGCTTCTTTGGATAATAAAAAATCTTCAATGTCCTCAGATATGATTTTGCAATTTAGTTCAATTCTTTCTGAACTGCAGAATACAATTAAAAATATGCAGGAACAATTAAATTCTGTCCAAGCATCGGAATCATCTGTTTCAGAATTTAACAAATCTGAAATTTTTGACAAAAAAACTTTCTTTTCGCAAATTGACCAAGTCCAAATAGATTCTTCTTACATTGATGAACTGCGAGGTGCTAGTCTTATATGATTCTTTTAGATACAAACATTGTTATAGATATGATAAAAGCAGTTGAAAAAAACTGCAATTAATATGATCCTCCACACCGGCAACCGTACCGACATTCCTGCTTTTTATTCTGAATGGTTCGTGAATCGAATTAAGGCTGGGTTTGTTCTGGTTCGAAATCCTTATAATCCTCAGTCAGTGACAAAATTTCGTTTGGATCCTGATGTAGTAGATTTGATTGCATTTTGTACAAAAAATCCTGGTCCAATGCTACCTCACATGGAGTTGCTGAAACCGTTCGGGCAATATTGGTTTGTGACTATTACTCCTTACGGAAAAGATATTGAACCTAATGTGCCGGAAAAAGCTAAGGTGATGGAAGATTTTAAGCGGCTGTCAGAAATTGTTGGCGTGGATTCAATTGGCTGGCGATATGATCCTATTTTTCTTGATGAAAAACGATCTTTGGAATGGCATGTGGAACAATTTGAACGAATGGCGAAAAATCTTGCAGGATACACAAAAACTTGCGTTATTAGTTTTATTGATTTGTATAAAAAAGTTGAACGGAATTTTCCTGAGGCTAGGGAAGTTTGTAGAGAAGACAGGCTGCGGCTTGGCAAAGAATGCATCAGAATTGCAGCTGAAAATGGTATGATTATAAAACCTTGTGCTGAAGGAACTGAACTTGCTCAATTTGGTGCTGACTGTTCTGGCTGTATGACTCAGGCAACTTTTGAAACGGCCCTTCATACTCATTTGAATGTGCCCAAGGGTACTGGAACTCAACGGAAGGGAGCTTGTGCCTGCATTTTAGGTTCTGACATTGGTGCTTACGACACTTGCGGACATTTATGTAAATACTGCTATGCCAATACTGATTCCCATCTTGTTTTGGAAAATATGAAAAGACATAATCCCCAATCGCCATTTTTGCTTGGAGAACTAATGCCTGATGATGTAATTCGAGATGCAGAACAATTCAGCTGGATTGACGGACAGCAGTATTTATTTTAAATTCTCTTTTAATAAGCCTTAACTTTATTGCAAATAGAGCAAATCACTATTTACTCAAACCAGTTTTCCACACACAACGAAAATTCTTTTTGAATTGGTTCGAAATCTTTTGTATTTCTTGTAACAATTATCAGATTGTTTGCTAATGCAGTTGCGGCAATCTGAGCATCGGAAGCAGAAACAGGAGTGCCATTCTTAATCATTCGACCAAAAATATCGGCTTGGATTGTTGCACAATGTTCATCATATGGGAGAATTGGATAAACTGTACGAACATAATCATTATTATAATTCCAAAGCATAGATTTCTTTTTACCATCAGGAAGAAGTTCTACACCTTTCTGTAATTCATACCATACTGGAGCACAGATTACGGAAAATAGACTTTTTTCATCAATGTTAGTAATAACTTTAGGATCAGGAGTTCTTCTAGTCGGTTCAGAAACTATATTTGTATCTAATAAATATAATTTTCGCATTTCAAATGATTTTAAATCTTTTTTTCTTAATTCCATGGGTTACCTCTCTCATCAATAATTTTTTTGTCTTCTTGTACTAGTCTTTCTACTGTATCTGCGTATTCATCATCAAGATATTCAAAATTTTCCTCTCGCCACTTTTGGACAGCTTCTATAAAACTTGGTCTGTTTCTTATCTGATTTTCATAATATAAATCATTAAACATTTTTAAGCTGATCATAACAGTTGTAGCAACTCCGTGTTTGGTAATTTCTACAACTTCCCCATTTTCTGCATAAGTTACATATTCGCTGAGATGAGCTTTTACATCATATAAAGGTACAGTCATCTTGGCCTCCTAAAATATAGTCATCATATAGTTATATAATATGGTCATATAATGACTATGTCAACTAAACAGAATTAAACAAAACTCTATTTAATTATTGTTTAATAAAAATAAATTTTTGAAATTAAAAAAAAGGGAGCGTATGAATATAAATTGGTGCCCAAACAACATCTGCACAAGCGAAGCGCGGAAGCCGTTGTTTGAGGTGCCTATTTATATTCAGAAGCGTCATTGTAATATCATCTTTATTTTTATTTAAACTCAGGCTTTATTGAATTCAATATATTTATATTTTAAAATGAGTTTAAAAACGAGGTAATAATCATGATGCAGAAAAACGAATTTCCTATTTTAGAATTTGATACAAATCCTGTAGCAAAAATTAATCCTGAACAGTTATGTGGCGGTGAAAAATGGCCGGAAAATAAACTGATTATTACATTTTTCCCAGAAGCTTTGCAGAAATTGAAGGAAGAAAAAGTAATTGAATTTGCTTATCACATTGGGGGCGAAAATCCTTTTGATATTTATCGTTTTGTTCAAAGTCCTGATGTGCTTATTGTTTTAGGTCAGGTTGGTTGTCCTGCTTGTGCCGGCAATCTTGATGCATTCAATGGTTTTGGAATTAATAAAGTTATGTTTTGTGGTGGTGGCGGAGTTCTTGATCGAAATATTCAGGTTGGACAGCTGCTTCTAGTTGATGGTGCAATTCGCGATGAAGGTTTTTCATACCATTATATTGAACCAAGCCGTTTTATTTACACAAAAAAAGAAACTACAGATAAACTTGCGTCTTATATGGATGCTCACAAAGTTCCATATATGCGTGGTCTTGTTTGGACAACTGATGCAATGCTTCGTGAAACTGCCGATCGTATTGAAAAACGCAAAGCTGAAGGTGCTAAAATTGTAGAAATGGAACAATCTGGTTGTATTGCTGTTGCTCAATTCCGTGGTTTTGATTACGGTGCAATTATTTATGGAGGAGACGATGTTTCTTCTACCGAATGGGACAATCGCGGGTGGATGAATCGTCATGGTATCCGTTATAATTTGATTATGCTTTGTCTGGAATTAGTTAAAGAGATGTAAAATATGATTAATGTAACAATTTATAATGAATACTTTCATGAACAGGAATATGAAGGAATCAGAAAAGTTTATCCTCAGGGAATCCACAATTGTATAAAAGATTTTTTACAAACTGATGAAAATCTTTCTATTAAAACCGCTACATTTGAAATGGAAAATCACGGCCTTTCTCCAGAAGTTTTAGCACAAACCGATGTTTTAATTTTCTGGAGTCATGCTAAACAGGATGAATTTTCTGATAAAGTTGCAGAAAACATCAAAAATCGGGTTTTAGACGGCATGGGATTTTTACCGCTACATTCTGCTCATTTTTCAAAACCAATGAAACTTTTAATGGGCACAACCATGAGTCTAAAATGGAAACATGATGAATCAGAAAAATTATTTTGTACCTGCCCTACTCATCCAATTGCAGCCGGTCTTCCTGAAGAAATTAAAATTCCAAAAGAAGAAATGTACGGCGAATATTTTGACATTCCAAAACCAGATGATGTGATTTATACAGGATGGTTTTCTAACGGCCATGTATTTAGAAGCGCCTGCACCTGGACTCGTGGTAAAGGAAAGATTTTCTATTTTCAGCCAGGCCACGAAGAATATCCAGTTTATTTTCAAAAAGAAATTCAACAGATAATTAAAAACGGAATTTACTGGTGCGCACCGGCAAAATCTTCTGTTATCATCAGAGATTGTATTGAGGTAAAATAATGAAAATTTCGATTTTTTTAGAACATCTTTTGCAGGCACACGAACAAACTGGGAAATCTATAGAAGAAATCTTTTCAACAGCAAAAAATTGTGGAATTGACGGAATAGAAACAAATGCCAGTTTTATTGCTTCTCAGGAAGTTTTTCAAAATCAATTGAAAAAAGCCGGTCTTTCGGTAAGTCAATTGTATGAAAATTATGATTGGAAAGATTTTGACAACGACTGTAAAATGAAAAATCATATTGCAACTGCAAAAAAACTTGGTGCAGAAAAAATCCTTTTTATTCCTCCATACTTTTCTGACATAAAATCAGAGACTATTCAGGCAGAAAAAGAAAAAGTTATAATCATGATTAAGAAAATCTGTAATCTAGCAAAATCAGAAAATATAACTGTTACTATGGAAGATTTTGACAATTTGCAGAATCCAAGTTCAAAACTCTGCTATCTTGAAGAATACATTAAAGAAATTCCAGAATTAATGATTACTTTTGACACCGGAAATTTTCTTGCTAACGGAGAAGATGTTTTATCAGCTTACCCTATTTTAAAAGATAGAATTGTAAACGTTCACTGTAAAGATCGTCTTTCAAATGTAAGTTCTTGTCCTACCGGAACTGGAATTATTCCATTCAAAACAATTCTTGAAAATTTAATACTTATTCAATATAACGGCAACTACACCATTGAACATTTTGACATTAAAAATCAGATGGAAGCAATGAAAAAATCTGCAGATTTTATTAAGAATTTAAAATAAAATGACAGAATTAGAACTAAAAATATATGATATTGTCCGCCGCATTCCTAAAGGTAAAATTATGACTTATGGTCAAATTGCAGAAATTGCTGGAAACAAACATCTGGCTCGTTTTGTAGGAAATGTTATGCACAAAAATCCAGTTCCTTTCTGGCAATTAGCTGGAGAAATTGGTTTTAAGGCTGAAGAACCTGATATTAAATGGAAAGATTTTGCAGCCGTTCCCTGCCATAGAGTTGTAAATGCTTCTGGAAATATGGGTGCTAATTTTGGAATGGGCGGACCAGCTGTTCAGGCAAAAATGCTTAGAGCAGAAAATGTGAAAATTATTAACGGAAAGGTAGATATAAAGAAATATGGATTTAAAGGAACGGGCAAAAAAACTTAAAACAGACATTCCTGCTGTATTTCTTGCATTAAAACATAAAAATACACCTGTCTTCGCAAAAATTTTAGCTGCCATTACAATTGCTTATGCCCTCTCTCCTATAGATTTAATTCCAGATTTTATTCCAATAATTGGTTATCTTGATGATTTGATTTTACTTCCAATTCTTGCTGCCTGGACAATAAAATTAATACCTGAAGAAATTCTGGAAGAATGTAGAATAAAAAGCCAGGGTTTATGGGAAAATGGTAAACCAAAAAAATGGTATTATGCCATTCCAATAATAATTTTCTGGGTTATAATTATATTATTAATAATTAAAGCCATATTTTTTAATAAAAAATAGAAAAATATTAAATTCAACCATAGGTTTGTTTAAAATACACAGGTTCTCCGTTATGTTGGAATCATCAGCAAAGAAAAATAGCTGATAAAAAAGAGGAGATAAAAAATGGATCAGATCAAAATTGGAAAATTCATTGGTGAACAGAGAAAAGTGCACAATCTTACACAAAGTGAACTTTCTGAAAAGTTAGGCATTACAGACAGAGCAATTTCAAAATGGGAAAGAGGAATCTGTCTGCCAGATGCAGGACTTATGCTTGATCTATGTAAAATCCTGGAAATCTCCGTAAACGAATTATTAACAGGAGAAAAAATATCTATGGAAAACAACACAGAAATTATGGAAAAAAATCTTATTGAAATGGCTGCATTAAATGAACGAACTAACAAAATGCTTCTTCATACAGAATATGTTCTTATTGCGTTGATGGTTTTTTTAGTAGTTGCCGGTGCTCTCGTAAGTTCATATTTGGTTAACGAAAACTGGCTTCGTGCAGTAATTCTTGGAATAAGTTTATTACTTGTCTTTGTACTTGCACCTTTCTGCTGGAGAATTGAAACAAAAACCGGCTATTATCAGTGCGGAAAATGCGGACACAAATATGTTCCAACTTACAAAGCTTCTGTCTGGTCACCACATATGGGTCTTACAAAATACATGAAATGCCCGGAATGCGGTAAAAAAAGCTGGCAGAAGAAAGTATTAAAATAAAAATATAAATGAACATTAAAAAAAATATACTTTTTATATTATTTTTAATTTTTTCTATTCTTTTATGCTCTTGCTCCAATAAAATCAAAAACTTTTCAAAGGAGGAAGAGCATAATAAATTTTCCTGCACTTATGAAAATAAAAAACGATATTTCTACTTATACACACCAGATTCAACCTCTTTTGAAAATACAAAACTTGTTGTAATGCTCCACGGTTATGGAAATTCCGGAAGATCTTTTTCCAGAGATACTCAATTCGAAAAAGATGCTTTACCTCTAAATTACGCTGTTTTATACATAAACGGAATTCCTAATTCAAGTGTAAAAATGTCCGGTCCTGGATGGAATTATAACTACGACAATTTTGGCAAAACTGACATGAATTTTATAATTGATTTAATTCAATTCATTCAAAAAGAATATGGATTAAATAAAGAAACTTACATCATTGGTTTTAGTAACGGTGCATTTATGACAACAAAACTTGCTGTTGAAAAACCTGAATATTTTAAAGCCTTTGTCAGTGTTGGTGGAATGATGCCGGAAACTGTCTGGAATCATAAAAAAAACAAAAATTCTTCAGTAAAATTTTTTCAAATTAACGGAACAAAAGATGATGTAACTCCAATGAAACTAAATGATTCCTGCAAATATAATCCAAATCCCGCAATGGAAGATGTAATTGAATATTTTGTAAAAACAAATGGTATTACTACAGAACCAGTCTTGGAAACAATCAACAATAAAATCACTATTAATAAATTTCAGGATAAAGTCTGGTGGATGTTGATTAATGATTATCCCCATTCCTGGCCATCACAACGGTACTGTGAAATCAATATTAATAAAATCATTTTAGATTTCTTCGAAAACTAATTTTTCTTTTCAGTCTTATTTGACAATATTCAACTTTATCAATCATAATATTAAAGATGAAGAAAAAAAATAAAAACAATCAGAATCCATTAAATCCATACAAAAGAAAATTTGGGGACAGAAAAGATGGCCGTCGCATCAGAACAATAGAACCACTTACAATTGTTGAACCTTTTTTTATGAAAACCCGTAATGATGCCAATAATTTAATACAAGATTACATAGATCTTTCTTACATAAACAGTTACATCAGAGAAAAAAAAGCTGCCGGATTAAAAAATTTTAATGCAATGCATGTTTTAATTTCCACATATGTACGAACTGTAAGTCAAAAACCTGGAATAAACCGATTTGTCAGCGGTTATCGTTTATTTGCCAGAAACAGTATTGATGTAATTATGGAAGTCAAAAAAGAACTGGCATTAAATGCACCTGCAACTATGGTAAAATTTCATTTTGCTCCTGATTCAACTGCAGAAGAAGTTTATCATGAAATGAATAATAAAATCGAAGCATACTGGAATGAAGAAACAAAAGAAAACGCTTTTGATAAAGTTGCCAGACTTTTAAAATATATTCCAAGATGGATTTTTTCTCTTTTAAGAAAAATTTTTGATATTCTTGATTATTTTGGAAAATTACCAAAATTCCTTCTTGAAGTAAGTCCTTTCCATGGTTCTATGGTTATTACTTCCATGGCCTCTTTAGGAATTCCTTCAATTTTCCATCACTTGTACAATTTTGGAAATATCCCAATGTTCATTTCTTTTTCAACAGCCAGACATACTTATGAAATGAATAAAGATGGAAAAGTTGAACAAAAACATTATCTTGATATAAATTTCACAACTGATGATAGAATTTGCGATGGTCAATACTATGCTTCAGCTTTACATCAAATGCGTGTTTTATTAAAAAATCCAAAACTTTTAGATAAAAAACCAGAAGCAATAATTCCAGATATCAGATAATACGGGATAATTTAAAAAATGAAGCAGGAAAATCAGGAAATTTTTTTATTACAGGCTGATCGAATTCTCACTGAAGTCTTTAATCAGTTTTCAGAAAATTTTTTTGAAAAAATAGAAATCAAACAGTTTGAAAATCAATTTCCTCAAGAACAATCAGAAATGCAGCTTCAGGCTTCCGCTTTTTTTACAATAATTGCCCGGGATCAGCTTTTATCCGAATTGAATGATAAAAAATCCGTTTTTATTTCCAATGCTTTTACTGAAAACGGATTAATTTATTTTCTGGTAATACATTATAATCCTTCAAAAGATAAACTGGTTCAAAAATATCAGACTTATTTCAATTATCTTAAAGATACCCTGTTCACTTTTTTAATTGATGAATGGAAAAAAGACAATTTCTATTTTTACAACAGTTCCATCAATGATATTTTGATTCATAACTCCATAAACGATTTTATGACTGAAATCTCAAAAAAATGCTGCGGTTATGAAGAAATTGCTTTATACGAAAATATTAATCTTTCAATGTTAAACATTCTTACTGATTTATCATATTTGACTTATGAAAAAATCAATACAGAAGGATTAATTCATTTTACAAATAGTCCATTAAATGCTGATTTTCAATTCAGATTTGATAATCCTGAAGATTTTGGATTTTTTAATCAGAGCAATCTTAAGCTTTTAAGAAAACTTCTGGAACTTACTTCTATCCGAAAAGACATTGGTATTATCACCGATACTAATTTAATTTATGGAATTGGAAAAATTAAACCTGAATGTTTATATTACAGTGCCACTTTTGAAGATGATCATAAATGGACAATTTCTAAAAACGACATTGAATTAATTTCTATTAAAGATAATTCTATTCAGCTTGAAAATTCCCGAATCACTCCTTCCGAATTTAATAATTATGTTTCTGAAATTTTCCCTGAGATTTCAGAAGAAAATTATTCAAATATGTACAATATTATAAAAACATTAATCAAACAGCAAAAAGGTACAATTCTTGTTGTTATGAAAGATGCTCAAAAATATATTGACCGCTATAGAGACCTTGCAATTTTAATTGCTCCTGTAAAATTAGATGAAAAGAATGTTGAAAAACTCTCTTCTATCGATGGCGCAATCATTATGGATGAAAATTGCATTTGCTATGGTTTTGGCGTTGTTTTAGATGGAATTGATACAGGCTCCGGAAATAGAGCCCGTGGTTCCCGATACAATTCCAGTGAACGATTTTATAATTACTGTAAATCAGAAAATAATTCAGACTTGTTTGTTTTTATTCTTTCTGATGATGGTAATTACAATTTTTTTCCTAACTAAAATCCTCTATAACAGACTCCGTTCTTTGGAACTTCCCCTTCTGCTAAAAGTGGCAAATCTTTACGTCGTTCTTCCATTTCTGCAATTTCCGATTCTGACATAGGAATAATACTGAATTCTAATCCACCAAAATTACCAGATTTTTTCAAACTTTTTGTAGGCAATAAATCAATAATACTGCCACTGCATTTAGGGTAATTTTTACAAAGAACCATAGGTTGATGAAGTCCTTTATAAGGTCTTAAAACTACAACATCATTTACCCGGAATTTGTCATTACAATGAATGCATTCTACAATTGTTTTTGGTTTTAAACTGTTTCCAAAAGTTTCCAGTTCTTCTCTTAAAGCTCGTTCTCTTTCGTTTCCCGATAAAATCCAGCCACTTACAATTTTATCATTCTGTTCAAAATAATCTCTAATCATAAACATCTCCTGAAATTAAATATTCGAGTCATAAAACTCTATATTTAATATGCATTTGATTTACGATTTCGGACCATTTTTCTAAAAAATTTTTAATTTTTTTGTAAATTTATTTCTTTTTTCAAAATTGAACGGAATGCAGGATATATCCAGATTCCATTTATTGTCCAGATTAATGGTTCAGTAATACAAATTCCAAAAAATCCTAAATATGGAACTAAAACTAAAACTGCAATAATTTTTACAGCCAGTTCTATACACGAAGAAAAAACCGGAGTTTTTTTATGATTCAAACCCTGTAAAGAACTTCTGGTAATAACAAGAATAAACAAAAGGGAAAAGAAACAAACTCCAATTCTCATATATTTTATTCCGCTTTGAATAATTTCTTCAGAAGCATCATTTCCGGTAACTGAAACAATTATTTGTCTTCCAAAAATAAAAATAATTCCGAAAGAAATAACTGCCCAGATCAGACTGATTAAATACATCTGATTTACGCCTTTTTTAATACGATCAAATAATTTAGCACCAAAATTCTGACTTACATAATTTGCAGCAGTCATAGAAATTGCAGCACCAGGCATCATAAACAATTCAAGATATTTTCTTCCTGCCATATATCCGGCAATCATTGTTGTTCCTAAAGAATTGATTCCTGTCTGTAAAATTAATGTACTCAAACTTACAACAGAAAGCATTAAAGCCATTGCAAGTCCCTGGGAAATAATCATTTTATAAATTTTTCCCTCTGGTTTAAAATCTATTTTTTTTACACCAAGAATTTTTCTTTTGAAAACACAGAAAACTATACATGCACAACCAGAAAATCCCTGAGAAATGATTGTAGCAGCAGCAACTCCAGAAACTCCTGTATTAAATTTTGTAATACTAAAATAATCCAGAAAAATATTTAATATAACACTGGTTACTAAAAAGAATAATGGAACAGTACTATCACCTAATGAACGTAAAATATTTGCCATCATATTATAAATCAGCGTGAAGATTAGACCACCAATCATAATATTCAAATATTTATTTGCCATTGGCTGAATATCAACAGGAACTTTTGTCCAATGTAAAATTACTGGAGCCAAAAATAAACCGGCAACAGTTAAAATCACAGTAATTATTGCTGAAAGAAAATAAGTTGATGCCAGTGATTTTTTCATTTTTTCTTCATCATTGGCACCATAAAACATTGCAATTACAATGGCAAAACCTGCAGTAAAAGTGCTGCATAAATCTATAAATAAATTGGCAATAACACTGGAAGCACCTACTGCCGCAAGTTCATTTGTACCAAGAAGTCTTCCAACCATCATTGTGTCTACCAATGTATACACTCGCTGAAGACCATTTCCAATTAAAATAGGAAACATAAAAAACAAAATATTTTTAGTTATATTTCCCTCTGTCAATTTTTTCTGCATAAACATAATTTATTAAATAATCTGATTATATAATTGTAAATTTCTATCTTTTTCTAACACAATTCTAAAATCATAAAAACTTTAAATTTAAATCAATTTCTACTATTCTATAATCAATGGAACCAGAACTTAAAATTGATGAACAAATTGATACATTATTAAACGGTCACAAAATCATTCAAAATCCTAAAAAATTTATGTTTGGAATTGATGCGGTTCTTCTATCATATTTTGCATCATCTGAAATTCGAAAGAACGATACTGTCATTGATTTAGGAACTGGAACTGGAATTATTCCTCTATTACTGGAAACTTCTTCAAATGCCAGAAATATTTTTGCTTTGGAAATTCAAAATGAATCAGCTGATATGGCAAAAAGATCGGTTGAAATAAACAATCTTCAGGAAAAAATTAAAATTATTCAGGGTGATATAAAAACTGTTTCTGAAAACTTTGAAAAATACAGTTTTAATGCAGTTACTTCCAATCCACCTTATATGATTAATGAACACGGGAAACAAAATCCTAACGATGCTAAAAAAATTGCAAGACACGAAATTTTATGCAATCTGGAAGATGTTATTTCGGCAGCAGAATATCTGTTAAAACCTAATGGCAGATTTTTTATGATTCACCGACCATTTAGACTTTCAGAAATTTTTGGATTGCTGCAAAAATACAAAATGGAACCAAAAAGAATGCAGCTGGTTTATCCTTTTATTGATAAAGAACCAAATATAGTTTTAATTGAAGCAAGAAAAAATGCAAATCCTCGTCTTACAATAGAAAAACCGCTTTTTGTTTATGATCAGCCAGGAATTTATACACAGGAAATAAATCAGATCTATAATTCATTTAAAATCAATTAAGATTCATTTTCAAGAGTTGAAAGATAAACTTCTATTAATTTCGCAGTTCTATTTACTGCAGTTTCATCCATTGGTAATGCAAAAAGACTTCCAATTCCCGCTTCCGGATTCTGACGTATTACTTCTTTTCTATTTGCCAGATATAAATCTTTCTGTTGAAGAATGATTGAAGCAATATTATATGCACAATCTTTTGCATCCTTATCATTCATTGATTTACACTTTCCAACTTCACTAAATGTAAGAATTATTTTTTTAATTTCATCAGCTAGTTTTTCATTTTCACTCTTAATGATTTCCAAAGCCTGCAAACTAAAATACTGTTCAGTTCGAATAAAAATGTACATTTGGTACAAAGGTTCTGCTTCAAACAGTTCAAAATATCTTACAATCAATCGCTTAAATAAAGGCTGCAAAGAAACTTTATTATTCTTAATTGAATCAATTGTTTTATCTGCTAAAAAGTTTACAGAAGAAATTTCCTTTTTACATAATTCAACTGTTTCGTTATACATTTCATCTCTGCATGTAAAATGATTGTAAAGAGAAGCTTTTTTTATTTCCAGACAATCTGCTATATCTGATAATGAAGTTGCACCTGCACTTTTTTCAAAAGCACATGATAAAAATGATTGTATGATTTTTTCTTGTGATATGTTTTTCCGGCTCATAAATTAAGTATCGGAAACTAACATTTGATAGTTTAGTCAGTTAATAATTCTTAACTTGTATCTTGGAATAATTACAGTTATAATAGTATAACATTTTTTTATAAAACTCATTAAGTTTTTATCGGAGTTACAAATGGAATTTGATCCTTCATTCACAATCCCAAAAATGATTAAATCAAGTGCAGAAAAATATCCAGAAATTGATGCACAGATGCGCCGCCTTAAAAATGGTGATTTTGAACCAATTCTCTATAGAGACATGTTTCAGTCAGCATTAGATTTTGGTGCTGCTTTATTAAGTATTGGTGTAAAAAGAGGCGATTTAATTGGCCTCATTTCAGATAACCGTCCAGAATGGTTACATGCATGTGTTGGTATTTTATCAATTGGTGCTGTAGATGTTCCACGCGGTTGTGATGCAACACCTATTGATCTTGAAAAAATCTTTGGCATTACAGAAGCTAAAATTGTTATTGCTGAAAACAGTTCTCAGGTTAACAAAATTGCAGATTTAAAAGATAAAGTTCCTTCTATTGAAACAATTATTTGTTTTGAATCTGAAATTAAAGAAGAAGTTTTAGAAAAAGCTAAACAAAATAAAATTACAGTTTTATTGTTCCAGGACATTATTAAAGCTGGCCAGAAATGGCGTATTGAACATAACGGTGTTGTTGAAGAAGAATTGGAAAAAGGTTCTATTGAAGATACTGCAACAATTATCTTTACTTCCGGAACAACTGGAACTCCAAAAGGTGTAGTTCTTTCTCATAAAAATTACCTTTATCAGCTTGATGAAGTAATTGAACGAATTTTCCTTAACCCTGGTGACAGAGCTCTTAGTGTATTACCTGTATGGCACGTATTTGAACGTGAAGTTGAATATGTAATTCTTATTCAAGGTGGTACTCTTTGTTACTCTAAACCAATTGGTTCAATTCTTCTTGCTGACCTTAAAAAACTTAATCCACATTTACTTCCAGCTGTACCACGTGTATTTGAAGCTGTTTACGACGGTATTCTTAAAAAGATGCGTAAATCTGGTGGTATTGTTCTTAAAATGTTCAATTTCTTTGTTGCCCTTGCTAAAGTTGAAAAAGCAATGCAGCGTAAAATGTTAGGACAGAATGCATGTTTCACAAGCAATAAAAAAGCTTTATGGTGGATTTTATTCTTTATTCCATGGTTGCTTTTATTACCATTCTACGGTCTTGGAAATTTACTGGTATTCAGAAAAATTAAATCTATGTTAGGAACAAACTTCCGCGCTGGTGTAGTTGGTGGTGGTGCTTATCCAAAACAGATTGATGAATTCTTCTGGGCAATCGGTGTAAAACTTGTAGAAGGTTACGGTTTAACAGAAACAGCTCCAATTGTTGCAGTTCGTCCAATTGCATCTCCAATTTTCAGAACAATTGGTTCAGCACTTCGTCACATTCAGGTTCGTATTGTTGATCCTGTAGACGGATTTGTTCTCGGTCGTGGAAAACAGGGTGTTCTTCAGGTAAAAGGTCCAACAGTAATGAAAGGATACTATAAACAGCCAGAATTAACTTCTAAAGTTATTAACGAAGAAGGATGGCTTGATACTGGTGACTTAGCTGTTATGACTATCCATGATGAAATTCAGATTAAAGGTCGTATTAAAGATACAATCGTTCTTCGTGGTGGTGAAAATCTTGAACCACTTCCAATTGAAACAAAACTTTGCGAATCACGTTATATTAAAGCAGCTGTAGTTGTTGGCCAGGATCAGAGATATCTTGCTTCTCTTATTCTTGTTGATGAAGATGAAGTTAAAAACTATGCAGACGAAAACGGTATTCAGTATGATACATACGAAAATCTTCTTTCATCTGAAGTTATTCAGAAACTTTATGAAACAGAAATCAATACACTTATCAGTTCTAAGAACGGTTTTAAAATGTTTGAAAGAGTTGCACGCTTTACTTTAATTACAAAACAGTTTGAAGTTGGTGTTGAACTTTCTGCAAAACAGGAAATCATGAGATTCAGAATTAACGAACTTTATAAAAAAGAAATTGCTTCAATGTTCGAAGAAAAATAATTCTTTTTAATCCTTATACAAAAGGGATGTTTAAAACAGGAAAACAAAATTATCCTGCATTTTGAACATCCCTTTTTTTTATTTAAACATATTGCCAAAACCCTCAATTTATTATTATTTTTAAACTAACATCTATTAATTAAATGAGGACGGAAATGGCAAAATATCAATTCCAGACAGAAGTAAATCAACTTCTTAAATTAATCATTCATTCACTTTATTCAAACAAAGATATTTTCTTACGTGAAATCGTTTCTAACGGTTCAGACGCTTTGGATAAATTAAAATATCTTTCTGTTTCTGATGATGCATTTAAAGGCGTAAAATTTAACCCAAAAATCGACATCTTATTTGATGAAGCAAAAGCTATTCTTACTGTACAGGATAGCGGTATTGGTATGAACGAAGAAGATCTTACTAACAACCTTGGTACAATCGCTCGTTCAGGTACAAAAGCATTTATGGAAAAACTTACATCTGAAGCTGCAAAAGATTCTGCATTAATCGGACAGTTTGGTGTTGGTTTCTATTCTGCTTTTATGGCTGCAAATAAAATTGACGTTTATACACGTAAAGCAGCAGGTGATGGAAAAATCTGGCACTGGTCTAGTGACGGTACAAATTCATATGATATTGAAGATGTTGCTCCAGACAGCGAAAATGCAAAAAAATATGGTTTTGATAATCCAGAACTTTCTGGTACTGCAATTGAAATGCATTTGAATGACGAAAGCAAAGAATTTGCTTCACGATGGAAGATTGAAGAATTAATTAAACGTTATTCAGATCATATTGCATTTCCAATTTTCTTACATTATGAACAGAAAAAATATGATGATAAAGGAAATGTAACTGGAAGCGAAAATAAAGTTGATCAGGTAAACTCTGCTTCTGCATTATGGAAACGCAGCAAGTCTGAACTTAAAGCCGAAGACTATAATGAATTCTATAAAACTTTCGGACACGACGGACAGGATCCTTTACATTACGTTCATACTCATGCAGAAGGAACTCAAGAATATACAACACTTTTCTATATTCCACAGACAGCTCCTTTTGATATGTATCAGGCTGATTATAAAAGCGGACTAAAACTTTATGTAAAACGAGTTTTCATTACAGATGATGACCGTGAGCTTTTACCAAGTTATTTACGTTTCGTACGTGGTATTATTGATTCAGAAGATTTACCCTTAAACGTTAGCCGCGAAATTCTTCAGCAGAATAAAATTCTTGATAACATTAAAAATTCTTCAGTAAAAAAACTTCTCAGCGAATTTAAGAAAATGGGTGAAGCAGCAGATAAAGCTCTTAAATCAGAAAATCCAACTGAAGAAGAAAAGAAGTCAATTGAAAAATGGAATAAATTTGTTACAGCTTTCAATCGTCCTATGAAAGAAGGTTTGTATTCAGATTATTCAAATCGTGATGAAATTGCAGAAATTGTAAGATTCAAATCAACAGATGCTTCTGGCAACGGCGAAAATAAATGGACAAGTTTTGCAGATTATGTTCAGAGAATGAAACCAGATCAGAAATCAATTTTCTATATTTCTGGTAGTGATGAAAAAAATCTTCGTGCAAATCCATTGCTTAAAGCTTACGTTGAAAAAGGATTTGAAGTTCTTGTTATGGATGATGATATTGATGATATTGTTATTCCAGGTTATGGAAAATATAAAGACTTTGATCTTAAAGCTGTAAACCGTGCAGGCTCTGATGAAGACCTTGGTGGTGACAAAGAAGAAGCTAAAAAGAAAGAAGAAGAATTCAAACCTGTTACAGATAAAATTAAAACAGCTCTTGGAGACAAAGTAAAAGAAGTAAAACTTTCAAAAACACTTTCTGGTGAAAATCCATCTTGTATTGTTGTTGATGAAAATGATCCTTCATATCAGATGATTCAGATGATGAGAGCAATGGGACAACCTGGTCCAGAATTAAAACCAATTCTTGAAGTAAATGGTGACCATTCAATTCTTTTGAAAATAAAAGACACAACAGACGAATCTTTGATTAAAGATGTTTCTGAAGTACTTTATAACCAGGCACTTTTAATTGCCGGAATGGAAATAAAAGAACCTGCAGAATTTGTAAAACATCTTAACAATCTTCTTTCTAAATAAAATCTAATAAAACTGTTAAAAGGGTTAGGACACAAAAAGTCTTAACCCTTTTTTTTAACTACCACTCATTCGTTAAATTAATAGAATTCTTTTTCAAAAAAATATAAACTGTTAAGTACGTCTTTTCTATAAATATTAAGACAATTAATTAAGCTATACTTATATATAGTAATTATAAAAAGAGATTTACTATGAAAAAAAATGCCTTTTTGGAAGGAATGAGGGACAGTATTCCTATTGGTCTTGGTTATTTTGCTGTTGCTTTCTCTCTCGGAATTTTAGCTAAAAATGCAGGTCTAAATGCAGTCCAGGGATTTATTGCAAGTTTCTTTAATGTTGCATCTGCCGGTGAAAATGCCTTATTTAATTCAATTTTAAATCACGAAACTTATATTCAGGTTGCAATCATAACTCTGGTTGTAAATGCCAGATACTTTTTAATGAGTTGTTCTATCAGTCAGAAGTTTGATCCTAAAACAAAATTTGTTCATAGACTTCTTGTTGGCTTTGGAGTAACTGATGAAATCTTTGGAATTACAATTGCACGTAAAGGTTATGTAGAACCAATGTATAATTACGGTGCCTTTACATTTGCAATTCCATGCTGGGCAATCGGAACATCACTTGGAATTATTGCTGGTTCAATTTTACCTGTAAGAGTTGTTAATGCATTATCAGTTGCTTTATACGGAATGTTCATTGCAATCTTTATACCACCAGCAAAGAAAAATTTAATCATTGCAATTGGTGTCATTACAAGTTTTGTTTTAAGTTATGTATGCAGTATTGCTCCTTACATAAAAGATATAAGTCCAGGTACCAGAACAATTATTCTTACAATTTTAATTTCTGCTGTACTTGCAATTATAAAACCTGTAAAAGATGAAGAAAATTCATCTGATAACAATAATTAAATTTACTGAATTTTTTTATAGGAATTTTTATGAATCATAATGCTTACATATATATTTTTACTGCAGCTATAGTTTCTTATTTAATAAGAGTTATTCCATTAACCATTTTCAGAAAACCAATTAAAAACAGATTTATAAAATCATTTTTATATTACGTACCATATGTAACTCTGGCAATAATGACATTCCCTGCAATCATTCAAACTACAGAATCCTATATTCCAGGTTTAATTGCATTGATTGTCGGAATAATTATTTCTTATTTCGGTGCAGGTTTATTTCCAGTTGCATGTGTATGCTGTGCAATTGTTTTTATTACTGAATTATTCATTTAATGAAAAAAAGTTTATTAGTTATTTTATTTTCAATATTTAATTCTCTTTTATCTGCAATAACCATATACAGACCTTTTAATAATGAAGACATTAATTCTGTACCATGTTATTTACGTATTCTAGATGAAAATAACACAGATGTAACTTATACATACGCAAATGCTTCTTATTCATGGTATGATCACCCAAAATATTTTTATTATTACAAAAACAAGTTTTATTTATATGGTGGTCAGATTATGCATTTAAAAATAAAACCAGGAAAATATAAAATCGAATTTTACACACCTAAAGATAAAACTTATCCATTTCAATATCTTAAAAAAACAGAATGGAAATCCAACAGCTATTATTATGATACTGAATCAGATTTAGTTATTCTTTATGTTTCTCCTACAGCTGATGATAATTATTTATATAACGGTGGCTGGTATATTGATCATAAAACTCCAAAGTTTTTTTATTATACAGTTCCTAAATATTATGATTTCAATTAAATAATCCATTATTTATATAACCGTTTAAACTAACAAACGTTCGTAATTATTTTTGATATATTATTTACTGTTTCACATGAAACATTTCACATAAACTAAACCTATCTATGTTCCACGTGAAACAAATTGAATTCTATTAATATTTTTTTTATTTAATCTCTTATTTTATCAAAATTATATAATATTTTATTTCTACATAATGTTTCATGTGAAACACTCACTCCCTACCCTATTCTCAGAAATATTATATGTTTCACGTGGAACATTTTTATAATTTGATAAATTCTTAATTAAATAAATATATTCAGGATTTAATCAATTTTATAACTTTCTCTTTATTCAGAATAAATTAATAATTTTGTTTCACGTGGAACAGTTAAGTTAATATATGTCATTTATTCTATTTTGAATTTATGTTTCACGTGAAACTGATTTTTTTCCTTATAAATCAAATATGTTTCATGTGAAACATTAAACTTCTATTATTAAGATTAATTTCTTGAATAACAGGTTGTTTCACGTGAAACCAAAATATTCCAAAGTTTTTAAAAACGTATAAAATGCTGCTTATTTTAACTCGAGTTTTATATTTATTTTCGCAAACAAATTATAAATCCCCAAATTGGTGAAACAACTAGAGGTTTATAATTTTTAGAAACAATTAATTTAAAAATGTGTTTCATGTGAAACATTTATTTTGTTTTTAGATTTTTTTAGTTTTAGTGTTTAATATACAGTTTCACGTGAAACTTACTTTTTTTACCATTTCAAATCAAGATGAATAATTACTTTTTTCTTTTTATAAAAATATATTTATCATAAACAATATTTTAGTTTATTTATTGATTAACTGTTTCACGTGAAACTGAAAAACTTCTCATAAATATTGTTTCATGTGAAACATTCTAAAAAATCTTTGAATAAAAGTTATTAACATTTTTTGTGGATAACTTTGTGGATATTGTGGAAAATTCGAATTTATCCACAACTTATTAACAAATGTGGATAACTTGTGTTTAAAAACAAAAAAAGAGGTCACTTCTAAAAGAAAATAACCTCTTTTTATTGCTTTTCTAATTAATAATCTTGTAATTCTTTATATTATATAGATTTACAAGATTTATTCATCTTTATCCTCAATTTTATCAATTCCTACAAGGAAATCAGGCTCTGTAACTTTTACAATTGTTACTCCGGAAGCTCCTTGTCCCTGTTCTTTTATTTCTGTTGGTTTAAATCTTAATGTTTTACCCTGACTTGTCATACAAACAATTTCATCAGAATCATTTACATTTAATCCACCAATAATTTCACCTTTTGAATCTACATTTCCAAATATTCGCTGTCCACCTGTTCCACGACCATGTACAGAGAAATTATCAAATGCAACTCTTTTTCCATATCCTTTTTCTGTTATAACAAGAATATTAGAATCTTCACTAACAGGAACAACTGCAGAAATTTCATCACCTTCAGAAAGTTTCATTCCGGTAATTCCACAACCAGCACGACCCATTGTACGAACAGTTTCTTCTTTAATTCTTAATGCTTTACCTCTTCTTGAAATAAGCATTACTTCTGAATTTCCAGATGACTGAATTGCACTGATAATTTTATCACCATCACGTAATTTAATACCAATAATACCTTTTGTCTTAGCATTAGCAAATTCTGAAGAACGAACCTTTTTAACAAAGCCCTGAGCAGTTGTCATAAACAGATACTGATCATCTGAGAATTCTTTCAATGATACAACCATTGTAATTTCTTCATCAGCACTTACCTGTAAAAGACCTTTAATGTTTGCACCACGGCTTGTCTTTTCTGCTTCTGGAATTTCATGAATCTTTAACCAGTAAGCTTTTCCAAGATTTGTAATAAATAAAAGATATTCTTTTGTAGAACCAATGAACAGTTTATTAACATAGTCAGTTTCAATAAGTGCTGTACTATTACTTCCTGTTCCACCTCTACCCTGCTTTTTATATTTATCAACAGAAACACGTTTGATATAACCAAGACGAGAAATCATTACAACCATGTCTTCGTCTTTAATCATATCTTCAACATTTATCTGTTCTACTTCATCATGAACAATATCAGTACGACGGTCATCACCATATTTTGCTGCAAGTTCATTTGTATCCTGTTTAATAAGTTCAAGAATTTTTTCATGATGATCAAGACGATCCTGGAGAGTATCAATCCATGCCTGAAGCTCTTTAATTTCATTCTGAAGATCTTCAATCTGGAGATGTGTAAGTCTTTTCAACTGCATATCAACAATTGCCTGAGACTGTTCTCCATCAAAATTAAATCGTTTTTCCAATGCAAGTTTTGCTGCTTCTGTATCACGACTTTCTTTAATGATTTTAATTACTTCATCAATATTATTAATTGCTGTAATCAATGCTTCTAAAATATGCATACGATGTTTAGCAACTTTCAAATCATAAATTGTACGACGAGTAATAACTTCATCACGATGGTTTACAAAATGAGCAATAAGCTGTTTAAGATTAAGAACTTCTGGTTTAAGATAAGTTGGTGGTAAAGTTAAATATGGAGGTTCATTATAACGAGGTTCTCCTTCTTTTACTTGTGGAACCAATGCAAGATTTATAACACCAAAGTTTGACTGAAGTTCTGTTTTTGCAAAAAGCTGATTAAGAACAATTTTTGTAATTGCACCTTTTTTAAGATCAACTACAAG
>JAKSTJ010000042.1 GCA_024402635.1 Treponema sp.
CCGCCTTCAAATACACCTTCAGCATTTACTTTCATCCAAGCAAGACCTTTTGCCTTGTATGTTTTAGCAACTGCTTCCAAAGCTTCTACCTGTTTGCGGCTGTATTTATCTGCAACGTTCTTTACAACAAGTGCTTTTAAACCAGAACGTTTGTGTCTCTGAATATCACGGCCAGCGTTTGCTGCTCCTGCTTTGAATGCGTTGAAGTCAGCCAAGTCTGCCATGAAAGTAGCATCCTGCATCTTCATATCAAAACGTAAGTCTGGTTTATCTGAACCGTAGAAATCAAATGCATCTTCCCAAGAAATACGGTCAAACTTAGCTGGTAAATCGTAGTTCAAAGTTTTCTTGAAGATGTAACCCATCATTCCTTCTGTTGTAGAAAGAACTTCTTCGCGGTTTGTGAATGACATTTCCATATCAATCTGAGTAAATTCAGGCTGACGGTCACCACGAGCATCTTCATCACGATAACAGCGTGCAATCTGGAAGTACTTGTCGAATCCAGAAACCATCAAAAGCTGTTTGTAAAGCTGTGGGCTCTGTGGAAGTGAATAGAATTTTCCTGGATGAACACGTGAAGGAACTAAGTAGTCGCGGGCACCTTCTGGAGTAGATTTAATAAAAGTTGGAGTTTCAATTTCCAAAAAGCCTTTTGAAGTCAAATATTCGCGAGTTGCAAAAGTAACCTGTGAACGCAAAATAATATTCTGCTGCATTGGGTCACGGCGAAGATCCAAATAGCGATATTTCAAACGCAAATCTTCATTTGGAAGAACAATTGTTCCATCCTTCTGACGAACTTCTTCAATAGAGAAAGGTAATTCCTGAGAAGTTGTAAAAATTTCAATATCAGAAGCTTCAACTTCAATTTCACCAGTTGCCATGTCCTTATTAATATCTTTTTCAGCCCGGGCAGCAACTATACCTTCAACTGCAATACAATATTCAGATTTAAGAGAAGAGGCAATTTCTTTAACTTTATCGCTAGCCTTGTCTCCAACCATAACCTGAGTAATACCATAACGGTCACGAAGACGAATAAATACAAGACCGCCTAAATCGCGAGTACGGCTAACCCAACCATTTAATACAACTTTCTTGCCAACATCAGCTTTTGTAAGCTCACCGCAAGTAACTGTTCTTTTAGTATTTTCCATAAGAAAACCTCTTAAAATTTAATGTTTTTATTTTAATGAGATAGAGAAGTTTGTACAATATTTTGTAAAAATAAAAAAAGGACTGCCTTAATTGACAGTCCCATTTTATCTATTGAATCAATTTAATTTATGCAAGTAAGAATAATGAACCGAAAATTGAAATGCTTCCTAAAAGGAATAATACATTTGCAAATAAGTGCATTAATTTGTGTTTTCTGAGACAGTAGAAAACAATACCAACTAAGTAGAATCCTGCGGCTGTCATTAATAAAGAGAAACATTCTTTTGATACAACATCAAAAAGGAATTTTGCAATTACTAAACCAGAGAATCCTGCAATTGTTCCAAGAATAATATTTACTTTATCGTGTTTTCTTCCTGAAATTGCATAGAAAATAATTCCTGTTAAAACTAATGCCCAGACAATACCAAACATTACCCAACCGAAAATAGTTCCTGTTTTGGAAATATCAATTACTTTTGTAATTGAATAAACACTGTATGTAAATCCGATTGAAAGGAATGAGAATACATGTGCTAAACGACTGAATACCTGTTTTGCAATTGTATTTGTTAATGCATGTCTTAATGTAGAGAAAATATACATTGCAATCATTGAAGCACCAAACAATGTATAGAAACAAATTGTGATTGTTTTATAATCAGAAAGTTTTGATGCTGCAACTGTATCGAGAATTGCTAAAGCTGCAATAAAAATACAAGCTCCAATACCCTGAATAATTGAACTTGCAATTTCTTCTCCAATAGAAGGTTTTCTTATTTCTCTTTCAGTCTGAAGTAATTTCTTTTCGTTTTCGATTTTGCGTTCTGCACGTTTTTTTGCACGTTCATTTTTTGCGTAATCTGCAGCGGCATATTTTGCCTTTAATCTTTCAGGATCTTCTGCATACTGAATATTTATTTCACGAACCTGCTGTTCATAATTATCTCTTAAACTCTTTAAGCGAGAACGTTTTTTTACAGCTATACTGCGTAATGTTGATTTTCTTACAGCTTTTGCTGCAATTTCATCCTGTCTTTTAGACATGTTTCACTCCTATAAATTAATTATAAAAAATAATCACTAATTTATTATGACATTAATTATTGCATTTGTCGACGGTATAATTCATATAATAAAACTCCGGCTGCAACAGAAACATTTAAACTGTCAATTTTACCGCAGGTTGGAATTGAAACAATAGAATCACACTGTTCTTCAAGAAGGCGGCTGATTCCTGTTCCTTCGCTACCCATAATAAGAACTGTTTTCTGCGAAAAATCAATTTTTCCACAAGATTCGCCACCTGCATCAGCTCCATAAACCCAAAAACCTGCAACTTTTAACTGTTCAACTGCTCTTACAAGATTATTTACAATGGCAACTGGAACCCATGCGCTGGCACCTGCACTTGTTCTTCCTATAACTTCATTTCCAGAAATGTCACTGGCACTGTTATGTTCAGGAATTACAACGAGAGAGGCTCCGAACTGATCGCAGCTTCTGATTATTGCACCAACATTGTGTGGATCTGTAACTTTATCCAAAACAACAACAGTTAGATTTTTATCATTTGTGCTGGATGCATTTTTTATCCATGCATTAAAATCAACAAGATTTTCTGATTTTTCAGATGAATTTTCAATTGTAAGAACAATTCCACGATGGTCTTGTAAAGTTTCATCTAAATCTTTTACTAAATCATCAAGCTTTGAATTTTCAACCTGATTAATTTTAATTCCTGCTTTTTCTGCTTCTTCAATAATCTTTTTAACTCTTGGTCCTGATTTGCTGTAAAAGATTTTAAGATTTGACTGATTTTTTCCAGCACGAACTTTTTCTTCAATAGAATGAAATCCTGTAATAATTTTTGTCATATTAACCTCAAAAAAAATGAGCTGTTATATGTTGTCATACACAGCTCATCTTAATCAGAATGCTAATTCTTCATTTTACATTCTTAATTATTAATTATTTTCCGCAGCACTGTTTGTATTTTTTTCCAGAACCACAAGGACATGGATCGTTACGACCAACTTTTGCACCAACACGTTTTACTGTTGTTGGAATAACGTTTCCTGCAACATATTTCCAGTCACCATCAATATTTTTGAATAAGGAAATTTCGTGGTGAACATCGTGCATCTGGTGAAGTGTATAATCAGCTTCGAATTCAACAATCTGTTCGTCGTCTTTTTCACCTTTTTCTGTACGAAGGATTTTTAAACCGTTCCACTGTGATTGTTTACTCCAATCTTCTGTAGCCTGACGATCGATTTCTGCAATTCCTTCTTCCTGATCACAAGAGTTGATAATGTAATCAATTTCGTGTTTTACGTAAGAAGAGTAACGTGCACGCATACAAGCTTCTGCAGATGGAGCTTTAATAGTTCCTTTAATGATTGGTTCACAGCATTCGCTGTATTTTTTGCCTGAACCACAAGGGCATAAATCTTTTGTTTCACTCATATTCTATATGATACTGAATTATTTGTTTAATGGAAAGAACTATAAATTGACTTTATTGAGATTGTAAATAAATATTTCCACTTTTTGTTTCTGCATGGATAATTACTCCACCAGAATTTATCTTTTTATATAAAGTTCTTTTTAATTGTTCATTTGAATTATTTTTTACGTCCCAAAAAGAACCATTTTTTGATTTTAATTCAAGATTATAATCAGCATAGGAAGGAAGTTTTAATGTAATATTTCCTGATTCAGTTTTTGCAAAAGATTTTCCATATGGACTATCTAAAAGATTAATTGAAATTTCTCCAGATTGTGTGGAAGTTTCAAAATAATCTAAAACCTGAGATTTTAATTTTATGTTTCCGCTTTGAGTTTTTGCATTAAGATAAGAAGTATTTGAATTAGATAATTTTATATTTCCGGAAGTTGTAGATATTTTTATGTAATCAAAAACATTTATACTTTCTAAATTAATTGAACCTTTATTATTGGAAATTGAAACGGATTCAAAAGTATGTTTTTTTGGAATATAAACTACAACTGTACATAAATCTCCAGGTGTATTTTTTTGCTTTGTTGAAGATATTGAAAGACTTGTTCCTGCAACCGAAACCACAGGAGTTTTTATTAAATTATTTGAATAAATTTCAATTGTAATTTCATCTCCATAAAAAACATCTGTAATAAGATTTTCGAAAGTCAGATTAAATTTAAGAGTTTTTATATCTGAAACAGAAAAATCTTCTTTATAGACTAAATTGTCAGGATTTAAATCTTGAGCTGAAATATAAAATGATGAAATTAATAAAATCAGGAAAAAAATCTTTTTCTTCATATAACTAATATAACCTAATCATTTAAAAAGTGATACACGAGTTTTATTATTTAAACCAATGATTAGATTTGATATACTGATTTTATGAAGAATAAACAGAAAAATGAACTTGCAGTTTGTGGATTTGCTGCAGTAAAAAAACTTGAAAAAAATCATCCAGAAAAAATTACAAGATTATATTTTACAGAAGAAAAAGCTCCTCTTTTTGGTGGTTTGTGTAAGCGTCTTGCAAAAAATCATGGAATATATAATCAAAAACCTGCAGCTGATTTAGAAAAACTTTGCGGTAGTGTTCATCATCAGGGAGTTGTGGCAATGATTCAGGCTCCGGAAATTCAACAGCTGGATTCTGAAGTTTTAGAACAATGGGCTGAAAATAAAGAAAATGCGGTTTTATTAGATAGAATTGGAAATGCAAATAATTTTGGTGCAATTGTCAGAAATGCGGCATTTTTTGGTATAAAAAACATTATTATTCCAATGGATGAAGCACAATCTTCTATTACAACATCATCTTATAGAGTTGCAGAAGGTGGAATGGAATTTGTAAATATTTATTCAGTTCAGTCTACTGCAAGATTTCTGGAAGCGGCAAAAAATAAAATGATTAGAGTTGGAACTGCATTGGAAGCAAAAAAAAGTGTTCGTGATTTAGGAAAAATTGCTTCTTCTGAAAAACCTGTTTTAATCATTCTTGGAAACGAAGAAAAAGGTATTTCTGATTTAGTAAAATCTAACTGTGATGAAATGATTATTATTCCTTGGGCTGGAATGAGTGAAGGAAAAGAAAGTTTGATTGACAGTTTAAATGTTGCTCAGGCTTCCTCAATCTTATTTTATGAATTAATGACCAGATAGAAAAATCGGAATATTTAAATGATTTCAACCTTAGTAATTGGGATATAGATAAAATGATGAAAAGAAGTACTTATAATGTAATTATTATCAGTTGTTGTGCATTAATGATGATTTTTTCTTTTTTTATTTCAAGAAAAAAGAATACTTTGAAAGAGGCTAAAAAACTTCCATTCTATAATACTCAATTGGAAAATGTTGCTGACGGAATTTATGAACAGACTACAAATACCAGTTTTATGCATTTAACTCTGGATGTTACAGTAAAAGATCATAAACTTACAAAAATTGATATTGTAAAAAATGAAGGTTCTGCTGGAAAAAAAGTTGAAGAAATTACAGAAAAAATGATTGCTGAAAATAAAGTAATTGTAGATTTAATTAATGGGGAAGAAGTTGCCAGTCTTGTTTTTTTAAGTTGTGTAGATAATGCAATCTCTCAAGGTGTAATTGATAATGGCCAAGTCGATTCATCAAACTAAACTGGATTTTTTATTAAAAGATCTAGAATCCCTTTCAAACGAAAAACCTAAACTTTTACTTCATGCCTGCTGTGGTCCCTGTTCTTCTTATGTTCTGGAATATCTGGCAAAATTTTTTGAAATTACAGTTTTTTTCTATAATCCAAATATTTATCCTCAGGAAGAATATAGCCGCCGTTTAGAGGAATTAAAAAATCTATATAAAATTTTTCCACCGGTTATAGAAAATAATGTTGAATTAAAAGAAACAGATTATATCCCCAAAGAATTTTATGATGCTGTAAAAACTGAAAAAGAACCGGAACTGGCAAAAGAACCAGAAAAAGGGGAACGCTGCAGAAGATGTTATAAATTCCGTCTTGAAAAAGCATACGATTATGCTTTAAAAAATCATTTTGATTATTTTTGTACAACTCTTTCAATCAGTCCGTTTAAAGATGCAGAAAAAATCAATATTCTTGGTGAAGAAATTCAAAAACAAAATGCAGATGGTCCAAAATGGCTTCCTTCGGATTTTAAGAAAAAAGGTGGATTTAAGAGAAGCCTTGAATTAAGTGAAGAATATAATTTGTACCGTCAACAATATTGCGGATGTATTTTTTCAATGAATAATCACAATTAAAATGGTATAATAGAAAATATGGATAATTCAACAACAAAAAAAGCAAATAGTATTAGAGACGTAATTCGTTACTTAAAAAAATTTAATAATGCGCTTGTAGTTATTTATCTGGATGAAAACATTATTGATTCTCCGCTTTTTTCATCTCATATTCGTGATATTGCATTGCTTCATCAGGCAGGATTAAAAGTTGTTATTATTCCAGGAGCCAGAAAACGGGTTGATGAAATTCTTTCTTCTGCAAATATAAAATGGACTTATAAAGATAATATTCGTATTACAAATCAGGAAGCTATGCCTCTGATTAAAATGGCCGCTTTTGATATTTCAAATGTTGTAATGACAAGTCTTGCGGCTAATAATATTACTGCCATAATTGGAAACTGGGTTCGTTCAAGAGCAAAGGGAATTATTAACGGTTTTGATTTTGGTACAGCCGGTGAGATTGAAACTTTACAGGTGGAAGCAATTAATACTGTTTTAAATGAAGGTTTTATTCCAATTTTCCCTTGTATTGGATGGAATTCTGTTGGACATCCTTACAATATTTCTACAGTTTCTCTTGCCCAGCAGGTTGCCATTAGTTTAAAAGCCGACAAGTTGTTCTACGTAATGGAAGCACCAACAATAAATACAGCAACTTACAATGTTCCGGAAGATTTTTCTATAGCAGAAAATGGTGATGTTCCAGCTATGACTGTAGAAGAAGTTGAACACTTTATTAAAGAAAATGAAGACTGTCCACAAAAGCAGACAATATCAATTTTGAGAAAATCAATTGAAGCCTGCAAACAAGGTGTAACTCGTGTTCATATTGTTGATGGAAAACTGGATGGAGTTCTTCCTTGTGAAATTTTCTCTGATTTAGGTTCTGGAACAATGATTTATACCAGCAATTATGGAAAAATACGTCCAATGGAACAGACTGATATTCCGGCTGTTTTAAGACTTATGAATCCATTTATTGAATCAGGCAAACTTTTACCAAGAACAGAAAACAGTTTATTTGAAAAATTAAACGATTATATTGTTTATGAATATGATGGTGGAGTTAGAGCATGTTCGGCCCTTCATTTTTATAGTGATGGTCAGGCTGAAATTGCGGCAGTTGCTGTTGATGAAAATTTTGCTCACATGGGAATTGGTCCTAAAATGATTAAACATCTTGTTGAGAAAGCAAAATTTGGAAATTCAAAAGGATTATTCATTTTAACAACACAGGCAATTGACTGGTTTGAAAAAATGGGATTTGAACTTTCAACGGTAGAATCATTACCAGAAGAACGCAGAAAAAAGTGGAATCCAGAAAGAAATTCAAAAGTATTGAGAATAAAATAGTAATTAGAAAAAAGAGGGGAATATATGAAAGTTGCATTTAATGATGTCAGTTGGTATGGAAGATTTTTGGATAATGAGGAAATAAGATATTTTGATTATTCTTCCAGCGGTTTTAGTTTTATATTAAAAGGAAAAAAAGCAGAAGCTGTTATATTAAGTGATCCAGAAGCATGGGATGAAAAAAATAAAGGTGTAATTGGAGTGTATATTTCTGAAGGAGAAGATTGTTCCTGGAAAACTTTACCATCTGAACCTGCAAAAAAAATAACATTACTTGAAAAAGAAAATAAATGTGTTCTTTTTGAATCTAGTGAAGAAAAAACTGTATGTATTAGAGTTATAAAATTAAGTGAATGTGCATTTGGTTATGCCGGATTAAAATCTCTTGAAGTAGAAGGAAATGTAAAACCTGCAAAACCTGAAACTTCACTTAAACTTGAAGTAATTGGGGACAGTATTACCTGTGGTTATGGAATTGAAGGTGTTTGGGAAAAAGATACATTTACTACACAACAGGAACGGGCAGATAAATCTTATGCATTTTTAACAGCAAAAGCCATGAATGCAGAATTACAGTGCTGCAGCTGGAGTGGAATTGGACTTATTTCAAATTATGTTGATCCTGTTACAGTTAATTTGCCAGATACTCACTGGTTAATGCCTGCAAATTGGCCTTATACAGATAAATCTCTTTCTTTACGCTTAGGATTAGAACCTGAAATCTGGGATGAAAAAAAATTTTCTCCTGATATTGTTGTAATTCATCTTGGAACAAACGACCAGAGCTGGGTTAGAAAAATTGAAGACAGAAGACTTTCTTATGTAAGTGCTTTACGTCAGTTAATTGAAGCTGTTCACAGACGTTCTCCAAAAGCAAAAATCTGTTGTTGTCTTGGAGTAATGGGACAGGAACTTTGTGATTCTGTTAATGAAGCGGCAGAATTGTTCACTAAAGATTTTCCAAACGTAAAAATAAAAACTGTTAAATTCCCAGTACAATTGGAAAGCGACGGTATTGCAGCAGACTGGCATCCAAGTGCAAAGACTCATGAAAAAATAGCAGATATTTTGATTGAAGCTTTAAAAGAATGGTGTTAAAAAAACAACTTGGATTTGTAAAAAACTGTCAGATTGGATTTGTAAATAAGTGTCATGCTGAACTTGTAAATACTTGTCATGTAGAATTTGCAAAAATTTGTCATGTTGAACTTGCAAAAATTTGTCATGCTGAACTTGCAAAATTTGTCATGCTGAACTTGTTTCAGCATCTCACCAAAGAGTTTTTTCTGGTAAGTTTCCGAAACAAGTTCTTTGTGACGTTTTAACTAAAATTAATTAGTCATCATAGTGTTTGAATAAAGAAACTGGTTCTTCTTCAATTCTGATTGTTGGTAATTTAGGAAGAACTGTATAAGAGTTTGTCATCCAATCACCATCAGGACTATTGTATGGATCTCCATTTTCAGGTTTATTCATACCATCTTTTGGAGGACAGAAGAATCTAAGTTTCATATCTGCAGCTCCAGAAAGTGGATTTTCAAAGAAATAAGACATTAAATCAATACATTTAACGCCTGGTGCTTTGTAGAACCAGTAACCGCCAAATTCCATCATAATATTCATGTCTTTAAGTTCATTTTCAAAATATACTTCAAAATAAGTTGGTGTTTTATTAAAGTGACAGTCTGTTTCAACACCTTCTGCATCTTCTGAACCACCCCAGCGAAGTTTAGCAGGTAATTTGATTTTTTCTGCAGTTTCAATTTCGTGTGTGTAGAATGGTTTATGAATTTCTTCCTTATACATTGCCATCATAGGCTGTTCAATACCAACGTCGCTGTTGTTAGGATCTGTAACTTCAAGACCAAGACGACCATCATCACGGAACTGATACAAAGTGAATGCAGAAAGCCATTTATCTGGATCTTTCTGTAAACGTTCCATAAAGTGCTTCATCATATTTGACTGTTCAAAAGCACCTGTAACATCACCGTCACCATTAAGTTCAGAAAGAACCATTGGTTTATCCTGACCTGTAATTTCTTTTAAGCGAAGATAAGTGTTTTTTGCTTTGTCATAAACAGCATCAACATCATAACATGCATAGTTGTGAGTTTTTTTAGTTGCAACATCAACTGGCCATCCCCAGTGTAAAGAAAGATACTGATCTCCAGACCAGATATCTGCAACTTTGTGTGCTTCTAAGAAAATATCTTCCATTTCAAGTTTGCCTGTTTCTGGCTGCCACATTCCTGCACAAAGAATAACTTTTACGTTTGGAGCATACTGATGCATAACTTTGCAAACTCGTACAAAGAAAGCTGCCAGTTCTTCGTAAGATGCACGACGATTAAAACAGAACCAGGTTCCAGTACATTCATGGTTTACTCGGAGAAGAATTCTTCCGTAAGGTCTTAAATCTTTTGCTACCGGAATAAGTTCTTCTTCTGTTAATGTTGGATCAATTGTAAGGGTAAGAACAACATCCTGACCGCGCTGACGAATTTCTTTCATAAATTTAAATGGTTCATCATCACGAAGACCTTCTTTTCCACCACGGTAAGGGAAATAATTTTCATATGGAGAATCCCATGCACCTTTTGGTTCGTCACCTGCATCAATTTTACAAGCACGAGTTGGCCATTCTTTATCGTTTGGGTAATAAGTATACATTAAACTAATACCACGATGGATTTTTCTCATTTTCTGAAGAATATAATCCTGACTTACATAAAGTCCGCGTTCACTACCATCTCCCATATCAAGGGCACAACCTGGCTTTTTTAATAAAACTTTGTTCATTTAGAACCTCCATATATGAACAGTTGTTTCAAATTTCTGAATAATAAATTTTAGTGATTTAAAATTATATTTTATAAATACAATTTTTCAATATAACAATTGTCTATAATTTAATAAAAAATTTGGATTTTTTTATACTTTGCTAAATTTCTTCTATATTTTTAATATGAAAACAGGTTTATAATTCAAAGTTAACGTGTTTAAAACTACTGATTCTACCGATAATTAGTTTGGTATTTTCACTTTGATTTAAAAAAGAAGAGGTGTTTATGAGAAAAAGTATTTTGTTATCTGTTGGTGTATTATTGCTTTGTTTTTTAGGCTTATTTACATCTTGTGAAATTGGTATGGGAAATTCCCTTGACCTTGAAGCTCCTGTAATTACTATTACTTCACCAGAAAAACTTTCATACCAGAAATTGGATTTTACAATGACTGGAACTTGTTATGATAATATTGAAGTTACTTCTGTTGTGATTGCTAATGCGGAACCAGAAACTTCTCCGTTATATAAAGTTTATGCTTATGCAACAATTGACGGGGAAAACTGGACAGCAGATTTACATATTCCAAAAGAGGAAGAAGGTGATATAACTTTTAAATGTACTGCAACCGATAAATCAGGAAATTCTTCTTCAAGATCATTTAAACAGATTGAATTATTTATTGACGAAACATCTCCAGAAGGCCTTGCATGGTATATAGATAAAGGAAATCATAAACAGATTGCATTAATGGATTTAGAGGACATAAAAGCCTTAAATTTTAACAATTCTGTAAACAAAGATATTCCTCAGAATGATGATTTTACAGTTTATGCAAAAATGTACGATGCTATGAGCATTGAACATATTAAATTGTTCTTAAGTGATGAAGATGGAAATGTTATTCCTTCATTAACAAAAGAAGTTACGGAATTAACTTATGCAAATACATCTCAGTCAATTTATAATCCTTCATTCTCTTTTAAAAAATCTGATTTTTCTGCTTATTCAACTGGAAAACGTTATTTTAAACTTTCTTACTGGTCAAAGGATAAAAGTGGTAATGAAAGTGTTCGCGATTTGTTATGGATGTTGTGGTATCCGGAAAGTGATTTACCAGGTATAGAAATTGGTACAGATAATGATGTATATGACAACAATTCTCTTAGAATAACAGTAAACAATTCTATTTCTACAAACTTTTTTGATGATGATGCATTAAAGGAAGTTAAATGGGCTATAAGAAAACCTTCCAATGTAAATTATACTGCTGAACAGTTAATTAAAAACAGTTCTACAAGAGATGCAGCATTCTTAAGTGTTAAACAAGATTATGAACTGGTTGGTTCAAAAATATTTGATATTTCCGGCAGTTCTGGTTATACAACTGATTATCTTGTTCCTGGTAATGATGTTCAGGCACCTTCAATTCCAATGGAATTAAAATTTATAGTTTGTGCTTTGGATTCAAAAAATAACTGGAATGCAAAAATCATTGATCTTATTGTTGATGATAATGCAAAACCTTTACTTTTTATTGATACTCCAATTGAAAATACAATTCCAAAAATTAAAGATGGTGAAAAATCAATTTTCCAGATTTCTGGATACAGTCTTGATTCAAAAGGTTCAAAAAATATAAAGATTGTATTTATTCCTAATTCTTCTACATATAACACTGCTGCTAAGAAAGAAGCTTTAGCAAAAGAAATTCTTAAAAAAGATTCAAAAGATTCAGGTCACGACATTCTTGAAAACGGCGCAATTATCTGGAGACAGGTGCTGCCTAAAGCTGGTCAGGCTGGATATAACGATCAGACAGCAGATGGCTGGGTAGAACAGAAGTTTTCTTTTGATTTTGATATGATTAATGATAGCGACATTGGTTTTAATGGTGCCGCCGGTCGTGATGATAAATTCTTTGAATTAATGCTGGTTGATACTGACAATAATCAGGTATTCAGACAGTTTAAAACTGTTGGAGATACAACTGTTCCTTCAATAGAATATCTCTATCCTGAAAAAAATATGTCAATTGTAGACTATTCAACTCAGGATTTGATTATCAGATATAAAGGTTCAAAAGATACTGGTCTTGGTATGATTGAACCAAAATACAAATTAACTTTTGAAGGAAAAGAATACACAATTGCAAATGGTGGACTTAAAGCTTATACAAAACCAAATGCAGATCCTTCAAAAATTGTACCTAATGATTCTGTAGAATTTATAATTCCTAAAGCTCAGGTTAAAGAAATTGCTGAAACTAAAAATAATACACAGCCAACTTTCTATTTGACTTCATTTGACCTTTTGGAAAATGAAGTTACAGAACCTCTTACTTTGATTTTAAGTCCTTTGCCTCACATTACAGGTATTAGTTCCGATAAACCAGAATCAACTTATAAAAAAGGGGATTCAATTACTCTTCAGGTAAATTTCTCTGGAAATGTAAGAGTTTCTGGTACTCCTAAACTTAAACTTTTCCTTACAAAAGATGACAGAACTAATAATAGAAATGTTAAATATGCAAGCTATATTCGCGGATCTGAAACCAATTCGTTAACTTTTGAATACATTGTAGAAGATGGAGATGTTTCAACAAATGGTCTGGAATGTTTGTATGAAGATCCTATTTTCTTAAATAATGGTTCAATTACAACAGCTGAACTTGGTGAAGGAAATGCCCACATTAATGTTATTGAAACTGGAAAGAACTTACAGGATTCAAAGAAACTTAAGGTTGATGGAGAAGCTCCTGTAATTAATTCAATTGTATTTAAAGCAAATGTAGCTGCTAATTCTGATACAAATTACTATGTTTCTAATTCAAAAACTATTACTGCAACATTAACTGCCAGTGAACCAATTTTAATTTCTGGAACACCAACTCTTAATGTAAAATCTGGAACAAATACTATTGCATTTAATTTCCAGAGTATCAGTGATAAAACAATTACATTCGTTCATAAAGTATCATCTTTATCTTCAGAAGGAAGAATCAGTTATAATCCAAGTAAATATTTCTCTTCAACAGATCTTAATATGATGATAGATGAAGCCGGCAATAAACTTAAATTAAAGACTGGTTCTGATATTAATGCAAATGTTGTAATAGATAAAACAAATCCAACAAGAGCTCCTGCAATCAGTGTTGCAGCAGGATCTTATAAAAAAGCCCAGGATTTAACCCTTACAGGCTTTGAAGAAGGTTCTACAGTTGAATATTCAATTGATGGTGGAGTTTCATGGACTAAATATACAGATACTGTAAAAATTCAGGTTGGAACACATAACATTACAACCAGACAGTATGATAAAGCTGGTAATGTTTCTCCAACTCTTACACCTGTAAAAATTGTAATTAATGATACATTCCCATTACCAAGCGGATTTACAATTAAAAAGCCTGATGGAAAGTATAAAAAAGGCGAAGTTGTAACAATGTTCATGGATTTTGAAGAAACTGTTTTTGCTCCAAATGCTGGTGATGTAAAAATCACAATGACTCCATATGGAAAACCAACTCCTGTAAAAGTTTTAAGCAGTAAGCCAGTTGCAGCTTCAGGTTCAACAAAGGTTGAATTTGAGTATACAGTTACTGAAACTGATAACTTTAATGGAGTTCAGATTTCTAATCCTGTATATACAGAAAGCTTTGTAGATGAATACGGAAATACACCAACTCCTGCTAAAACAACTGCCGCTTTAAATACATTGTTTGCAGATACAAATGGTGGTGCAAGACAGAATCTTACTCTTGATGGAAAAGCTCCATCCGTAGTTTCATATTCACCAGTAAATAATGGAATCAACACATCTGAAAATGATGCATTTACAATTACAGTAACTTTTGATGAACCTGTTTATTCAGAATCTGGATCTGTAATTTTACAGAGAAAAGGAAACTGGGCTATTCCTGCAGTTCTTACTGGTGCTCAGTTCCATGAAGTTTATGATAATGCAGTATTAACAACAGCACAAAAAGAAACTCTCATGGCAACAGAAAACGGCAATGGTTCTGGAAATGAACGATTAGATTCAAGAACAGGTATTGCTGTAGGACCTTATAGATGTATTACTCACGGATTAAAAACTTCTGGAACAGAAATTGTACCAGATGAAGAAATTAAATATGTTCTTGCTTTTGATTTAGGTTTATACGAAGGTTCTACAAAACTTGATAAATATGCAGCAGATGGTGGAAAAACAATAAGTGTTGCAGATATCAGAAGTGCATTTGAAGCAACTGGATATCATCAGCATAAAGTAGACATTAGATCAAAGAAGATTTCTATTGTTGATAATGTAATGACAATTGAAATGCCAGAAGCTATTGAAGATGGTATTGAATGGGAACTTATTATTCCAGAAGGTGCTTTACGAGATGCTACAGGAAATAGTTTTGCTGGTATTAAATCTGGAGATTACACTGTTTGGAGTAATAATGTTTCAACACCAGTTGTTCGTGTAGACAGATATTCTCATGGTTATGGAGCTGCTTTACCAGATAGTACAGGTGCTATAAACTCTGAAATTACTGGTTATGCGCTTCCAGAATGGGCAGGTAACTTAAAAGGAACAGGTTCTTTATCAACACGTAACACAGGAGTAACAATTGCTCCAACAGGATATGCTCGGGTAAGAATTGATTCTCAAACTCCAGGTGCAGATATTTACTATAAAGTAGTAAATAAATCTTCGGTAGCAGTAAGTGCAAACTCTGGCGCAACAAGATATAGATTTAAAGATAACACTGATAGTGTTCCAACTACAACTGTTTCAACAAATTCTAGTGTTAAATTTACAGATAATAATACAAATCTTGATTTTACAATTACAAGAATTGGAAATGCTACTCCAGCTGATTTAAAACTAGAATCAGGAGGAACTAAATATTCTGCAATATTTGCTGTTGGAGATGGAAAAAGTGATACTGCAAGAAAAGATTATGTAACAGCCTATGCATCTAAATCAGGATTTAAGACTTCTGGAAATGGATATGAAGGTGTATTTAAAACTGTAATTTATGCTTATCCAAATAATAATCAGAAGCTAAATTTTGAAGGAGGAACTGCAAAAGGTGGTGAATCAAAAGTAAATGGTTTCCCATTAAAAGATGCTCCTTCTGATTATAGATTCTCAAAGAATGGTTATAAAACTTCAGATGGTTCTTATATCTGGGTTTCTTATGAAATAATTACTTCAAATAATGCGTTCCTGCTTCACAGGTCAAATTATTCAACAAACTATCCATATTTCTCTTATGGACAGATGACTTATACCAATAAGTTTAAGTGCTGGGATTAATAAAAGGAGGGTTATATTATGAAAAGAATTACAAAGATTTTTACTTTAGGTTTATTAGGTTTTTCTTTATTTTCTTGTGAAGTTGGTTTAGGCTCTGCAGTTGATACTCGTGCTCCTGTTATTAATGTAACCAGCCCAGAAATGAATGGTAATGTTAATGGAACAATGTATATTGCAGGTGTTGCAACAGATAATCAGGAATTGAACGAAGTAACCATTGATATTGAAGAAAATAAAGCAAATGGTTTTATAAAAAGTTATAAAATAGTAGATAAGGAATGGTTCGAAAAACTAAATGATGAATGGATTCCATTTGCTGGTACAGAAGTTATAGGTGATAAAAAATCTATTACCTGGGACATAAGTGTAGATTTAAGCGGTGCAACTTCTGGTTCAGAATATACAATTACAACTTTAGTTACTGATATGTTCAATAACGACAGTCGCAATTCAAAAGATATTCGAACTGTACTTGTAGATTATGAAATTCCACATGTAAATGTAACTAGTCCTGCATTAACAAATTATGCAACTACTCAAGCTCAATCTGCAAATTATAAATTAAATGATAATACAATATTAAATCAGCTTTTAAATGGTACATTTACAATTTCTGGTACACAGATAGAAGATACAAAATGTGATCATCTTTTCGTATATCTTGATACAAATACAACAACCGATTTGTCTATGTATGAAAATGTAGACGGTACTATGAATTTTAATTCAAGAGCTATTAATACAACCTATCTTGCTTATAAAAAAATTACTGATAAAAATCAGCGCAACTGGGAAACAACTTTTGATATAAATGATTTTCCAATTCAGTATCAGGAAGGAAAGCATTTAGTTCGTGTTGTAACAGAATCTCATGACTCGGCAAATAATATTGAATATAAATGTCAGGGTTGGTTTACTTTATGGAATGATGCAGATAGACCTTGGATTGTAGCTGATTTTGGTGGTTCATCAAAAGAAACAATTCAAACTGTATATCCAAGCTGTCAGCTTCAGGGACAGGCTTATGATGATGACGGTTTAAAAGCTATTGAAGTTGAAGTATTTAAAGATATTGATGGAATCTGGACTAAACTTGAAGATAATAGTTTTACAATCGATTTATCTTTAAGAGACTATCCAACATATTATGCCTGGTCAGTTGCTTCTTTGTCAGATAACTGTTCTTTCTATGTTAAAGCTACATGTACAGATATTAACGGAATTGAAAGTAATTCAGTAACAAGATATATGTCTGTTCTGGATACAAACCCTCCAACTTTAACAGTAAATCAGTCTGAAAGCGGTGATTCTATTCCAGTAACAGGAACTGGTGATTTTACAATTTCTGGTTCGGTTTCTGATGATGGTGAAATTGCTGAATTAAAGATTGTTAGAATTTCCGATGGAAAAGAAGCTACCGAAATTAAATATTTTGATAAAAGTTATAATCAGTGGTCATATGCAACTGAAGCCGGTTATGTAGATATTAATGGAAATAAAATCTGGTCTATTCCAATGACTGAAGAAGTTGTAATTAATAAACTTCATAAACGGGATTTTACAAAAACCTTTAATATTTATAAAGATTTTGGTATAAATGGAACTTCTCAAAAACTTTGTACTCAGAAATTTATTGTAATGGCAAAAGATAAAGGTGATTCTGCTACAATTGAATTAGTTGCATATGGTGGAGATACTGAAAAACCATCTGTAACAATCGATACAATTTCTATAAATGGTGGACAGGAAAGAGTTCTTGATGGAACAATTATTCTTGAACCATTTAAAACTGGCGATTATGTAGAATTAAGTGGAACCTGGAAAGATAATACTGATGTTCTTAAAGCTTCTAACATAAGTCTGGAATGGGATAAAGTAAGCAATATTGGAATTACTGTAACATACGATGATGCAACAAAAACTTCTGGTAAATGGAAATCAGGAAAAATTACACCTCCAAGTGCTACAACTGCAGTTATTTATGCCACAATAAAAGACTGGGGTGACAATGTTGGAAAAACAAATGCAAGTTTCTATGTAAGTTCAAGTTTGCCACAGTTTGTTCGTATAAGTGCCGATACAACAGATGGATCATATAAAGCAGGTTCAGAAATCCTTCTTTACATGGAATTTAACAAAAAAGTTTCATTTAAAAATGGAACACCATCGTTAACATTAAATACAGGTAAAACTGCAACATATAAATCAGGAAATGGTACAAGTAAACATATTTTCTCATACACAGTTGCGGCAGGTGATACTGCAGAAAAATTAACTGTTACTGGTTTAAATAAAACTGGAATTACCTGGTACGATACAGAAGTAACAACATCTACAATTGCAAACTCAGCAATGATTTTACCAACAGGTAATAATACTCTGGAAGCAAACCGTTCTATTACAATTGATACAACTGCTCCAAAATTATCTGGAATTAGTGCAATTACTTCTGCCGGATATTACGGATTAAATTCTGAAATCTTTATTTCTGCAAAATTTAATGAAACTGTTAATTTTGAAAATCTTGATGATTTAAAACTTGTATTGAATTCAGGTGATAATGTAAAAACATCTTCTGTTTCAAAGTCAGGTCCAGATACAGTTTTATTTAAATATAAAGTTGCTGAAGGTCATGAAGCTAATCCTTTAAAGGTTAGTGCAATTAATTATGGCAATTGTAAAGTTGTTGATATTGCAGGCAATGAATTAACAGATAAATCAATTTCTCCATTAACAACTTCAATTAATATTGATACAACAAAACCAAATACACCAATTATTTCAAATCTTATAAATAATTCTGTAATTTATGATAATGCTGGTGTTGAATTTACAATTGATTACAAAGAATCAACTGGTATTAAAAAGTACTCATTGGATGGTGGAAAATCATGGGCTGATTATTCAGGAGCAATTAAACTTTTGAATAAAGGAACTTATGATGTAACAGCTTATCAGGAAGATTTAGCTGGAAATCAGTCAGATGAAGCAACCACAGTTAAGGTTACAGTTGATAGAGGTCAGATTATTACATCATTAACAGCCAATAAACCTGATGGAACTTATAAAACTGGTCAAAAACTTTCTATAATTGTCACATATAGAAAAGAAGTTTTAGTTTCAGATGAATCATATCTTGTATTAAACACAACTCCAGCTAGAAATGCAAAATATCTGTCTGGTTCTGGTACAAAAAAGATTTATTATGAATACGAAATTCAGGATGGGGATTCTTGTTCAGTAGAAGCTCTTACTCCAAAATCTTTCTCTGGAACAATTACAGATTTAGCAGGAAATAATATTTCGGCTTATACAACAATTGCATCTGTAACAACTCCAAATAGATTTGTTGATAATAAAGAAATTTATGTTATTACAAAACGACCTGAAATTACTGCAGTAGATTTTGCCGGAACTGAAGCTAATAGAACCTTAAAAATTACTTTCAGTTCAAGAATCAATAAAAATGATGGAAATATTGTAATTACTCAAAGTAAAACTGGATATAAAGCTCCTGCAGTTCTTTCTTCAGCACAATATGGAGATTTACCTAAAGCAGTTCAGGCATACTATTCAGAAGGAACAAATGGTTCTGATTCTTCTGGAAAATCGGATGTATTGAAAAAGTATATTCTTAATTTTAATACAGATACTGATAATGCAACATTAACTCAGTTATTTATTAATGCAGGAATACTTACAACAAGCATACCGGTTTATTCAAATGCTGTTTCAATTGCAGGAAATGTAATGACAATCGATTTATCAAATACATATAAACTTCCTGTAAAAGGTGCATCATATACAATTTCTATTCCTGAAAATTTAATTAATGATGATATTACTCAGACAAATATTGCTTCATCATATACAAAAACATTACCAGGTGTAGAAAAACCTCTTGTTCGTATTAATAAAAAGAATGAAACAATAAGTGGAACAACTGTAACTCAACCATTAACTGCCGATGTAAAGATGGATTGTCAGACACCAGGAGCTAAAATTTACTATGTTGATGGTTCATCACAGTATTCTCAGAGACAATTAACTAGAGCTTCTGATTATACAAATGGTTACGCAAATAAAGGAATGCCAGGAACACCTGCTGCACCAACAACAAGATCTTCTTTATATTCAAAATCATTTACAATTGGTTCTAATGATACTTCAAAATATAATGTTGGATATAAGGTATTCTTAAGAGCAAGAGCTACAGTAGATGATACTAACTGGTCTGAAGATAGTTATGAAACTGCTTATAGAACTGTAATTGTATTTAATCAGGCACCTGGAACATATAATTATATGTGGATTCGTGGTGGTGATAAAACAAATGGTGGTGTTTCTGTTCCAAACTTCCCATTCAGCTGGAATTCCAGTGAATACGATAAAGTTCGTGCAATGACAAAATATAGTGGAAATATTTGGTATTGGGTAAGCTGGAATTTAAATACTAATTCATATATCGGATTCCTTTCTGGAGATATGCCTAATGATGCTGCAACAAACGGTCCTAAAAACTGGATTTGGGCAAGTTGTGCATGGGTTGGATTAAAAGAAAATTATCCAATTTATCCAGGAGAAAGTTTCTATTTTGTTAACGTTTCTGGAATGTCTGGTGGTGATCTTGGATTCCAGGGAAAACATACAGAATCACGATAATAATTATTAAAATCTGAACGTCGGAGACAAAAATCCGGCGTTTTTTATTTTAAGCTTAATTTCAATTCATTTTCTTCTAATTGACTGTAACTCATTTTCCAAGTAGAATAGTAGAACTACTTAAACTCGAAAAAAATTTTATTTATATGGAGTAAAATCAATGGCTACAAAGTATGTTTACTTTTTCGGTAACGGAGACGCTGAAGGTGATGAATCAATGCGTCCTATCCTTGGTGGTAAAGGTGCTAACCTTGCTCAGATGGCAAAGGCTCCTTTAAGTCTTCCAGTTCCACCTGGATTCACAATCTCAATTGATGTTTGTCAGGAATACTACAAATTAGGTAGAAAATATCCTGCTGATCTTAACGCTCAGGTAGATGAATATCTTAACAAACTCGAAACTGTATTCGGTAAAAAACTCGGTGATGAATCTGATCCTCTCTTAGTATCAGTTCGTTCTGGTGCTGCTGAATCAATGCCTGGTATGATGGATACAATCCTCAACCTCGGTCTTAACGATAAATCAGTTATCGGTCTTGCTAACAAGACAAACAATCCACGTTTCGCATGGGATGCTTACCGCCGCTTTATCCAGATGTTCGGTAACGTTGCTATGGGCGTAGAACATGACAAATTCGAAGAAATCATTTCTGAAGTTAAAGCAATTCGTGGTATTAAAGAAGACCCAGAATTGAACGTTGAAGAACTCAAGATGATCGTTGAAAAGTACAAGGCAATGTACAAAAAAGAAAAGGGAGAAGACTTCCCTCAGAATCCAAAAGATCAGATGTGGGCAGCTATTGGTGCTGTATTCGGATCTTGGATGAATGAACGTGCTATCATCTATCGTAAACTTAACAACATTGATGAAAATGTTATTAAGGGAACTGCTGTTACTGTAATGGCTATGGTATTCGGTAACATGGGTGATACATCAGGAACTGGTGTTGCATTCAGCCGTGACCCATCAACAGGTGAAAACCACTTTATGGCAGAATACCTTATCAACGCTCAGGGGGAAGACGTTGTTGCTGGTATCCGTACTCCAATGGATATCTCTGCTCTTGAAAAACAGCAGCCAGCTATTTTCGAAGAAATTACAACAATCCGTAACCGTCTTGAAGCTCACTACCGTGATATGCAGGATATGGAATTCACTGTACAGGAAGGAAAACTCTTCATGCTCCAGTGTCGTAACGGTAAACGTACAGGTCCAGCAGCTGTTAAGATGGCTGTAGACATGGTAGCTGAAAAAATGATTACAAAAGAAGAAGCTCTTCTTCGTGTAAAACCTGATCAGTTGGATCAGTTGCTCCACCCACAGTTCGATGCAAAAGCTCTTAAATCTGCTAAACCTTTAGCATCTGCTCTCAACGCTTCTCCAGGAGCTGGTTGTGGTCAGATCGTATTTACAGCAGACGAAGCTGTAGAATGGGACAAAGCTGGTAAAAAAGTTATGCTCGTTCGTAAAGAAACATCTCCAGATGATATTGCCGGAATGTATGTTGCTCAGGGTATCTTAACTTCAACTGGTGGACGTACTTCACACGCTGCTGTAGTAGCTCGTGGTATGGGTACACCTTGTGTTTGTGGATGTGCAGATGTAGTATTCACAGGAAAAGACACAGTTACAATTGGTGGAGTTAAATTCAAGAAAGGTGACTTCATTTCTATCGACGGTTCAACAGGTAAAGTATACGGTGAAGTAATTCCTGTAACTCCAGCTGCTGTTTCTGGCGACCTCGAAACATTCCTTGGTTGGGCTGATGAAGTTCGCGCTGGTTCAGTACGTACAACTCCATCTGGAAAAACTGTTAAAGGATTCGAAGTTCTTGCTAACGCTGAACAGAACGAAGCTCCACAGGCATTCCGCTTTGGTGCTGCTGGTATTGGTCTCTGCCGTACAGAACACATGTTCTTCGAAGAACCAAAACTTACTTCATTCCAGAAGATGATCTGTTCTGATACAACAGAAGATCGTAAAGAAAACCTTAAAGCAATTCTCCCACTTCAGCAGAAAGACTTCTACAACATCATTAAGACTATGGAAGGACGTGCTGTTACAATCCGTCTCTTGGACCCTCCATTAAACGAATTCGTACAGGCTGAAACTCCAGACTTGGCTAAAGCTTTGGCTAAGAAACTTGGTGTTAAAGTTGACTTCATCAACAAAAAATATGCTGAATTAAACGAACACAACCCAATGCTCGGACATCGTGGTTGTCGTCTTGCTATCACATATCCAGAAATCTATGAAATGCAGGTTGAAGCTATTGCTCGTGCAACAGCTCAGGCTGAAAAAGAAGGTC
>JAKSTJ010000043.1 GCA_024402635.1 Treponema sp.
TTATTTTAATTTAAATTAATAAATTTATTTTCAATCCACCCCACAGCACCTGATACTTTCTGTACTTTTGACCATTTTTTATTAGATTCGAGAATCCATAAATATTCATGTTCAAAATTTAACGCAACTGTTTCTGAAAATAAATCAGGCTCCTGTTTTAATTCAATGTGATTCGAATTAACTATACCGATCTTTCGATTTGAAAAATTGTAATTATTCAACCACTCATTACTGAGTTTCTTTATCTGGTAAACACCTTTTTCTTTATTTACATCAGTAAAGTATAAGTTTCCATCTTCATCCATACACTGACTGCAAAATGCAATAAAACCTTTTTCAGCATTCCTAGGAGGATTTATACCACCTTCAGGAAGTTCAACGATATTTACGTTTCTTGTCCATGGATCAACAACAGCAAGCATAATTGTTATTGGAGTATCTGGATTTTTTGTAGTATCTATTGTTCCTACTTTTTTATACTTGTAATAAATTGAAAGACCTTTATTTGAAGTTCCTAAATAATAATAACCTTGTAACCCTTTTATAAAATTATATTTTTCAGGAAAATATTTTAGATTATTCAGAGAATTTTCTATATTTGGAAATCCTACTGAGGAAATGAAGTTTTCACCAAAAAAATAATTTAAATTATTATTGTTACTATGGATTCCTAATTGTTCCTGCAAACCGTCAGCTAATTCTTTCTTAGTATTTTCTATATCGATAAACTCAGTTTTACCGTTTCCTAATAATTTCCATTGAATCAATTCATTTTTCTCTGTTGTTGCAAATACTCTATTATTAACAACATAAAATGAATCTTTATTAGAATATGCCAATTTAATAGAATCACCTGGAATACTTAAAACATAGTCAGGTTCTAAAAGATTATTAGAATCAATATATAATAAAAATTTTTTCTCGGTTCCAACAATCAACGTATTATTCCTTTTAAGGAATGTATATGGATAAACAGTTAAATCCAATTGATTAAAAATATTCGAACTCTCAAATAATGTATTCTTTGACGCATTTATACCAACAATCTTATCCTTATATATTTCAACTCTAGAAATACCTGCACCATTAGATACTAATGTATCTATGGACTTAACATAATATGGAATATCATCAATAACATCTTCATAATAAGGAATATCATTAAATGAATATTCTTTTATAACATCAAAAGTCTGTGCAAATATAAATGAACTTAATAAAATAAATAAACAGATTAATAAACTTCTTTTCACATTGATCTCCACTTTTTTAGATTCCAATTCAAATTCAGAATATTCCTATCCCGCTAAATTCCTGTTGATCTGGCTAACCAATTATACCACAGTCTGCGTTCATCTGCGTTTAATTATTACTCTGTTCGTTTTTCTTCTTCAGATTTCCCGTTCATATCAGGGTGATAGTTCTTTGAAATTTCTATATAAGATTTTTCCTAACCCGCATCGGTATTGACTATTTTGTACCCTTTTATGTTACAATTAGTATATGAAAAAAGTTATTTTATTTATTTTATCTGGTCTTCTTTTATTTTCACTTTTCTCTTGTAGTAAAAAAGATGATTTTGTTTCTGAAAAAGCAAAATATGATATTCGGGTTGTAAAGCTTGATATTGGTGAGTATGTTTTGAAAGAACTTTACAACCCTGAACCGCTGGAAGAACTGGAATATGATTTGCTTAATAAAAATATTTCCAGAGATGAAGCAGTTATCCGTCTATCAAAAATTCTTGCTGATTACAACATTGTTCATTTAAATCTGAATATAAATTATCCGGAATTTTATGCAGAAATAGCTCCTTTTTTTCTTAAACTTTTTGAAGATGATTATTATTTATCGATCTGTCATAAAAAATATGAAAAATATGCTGGCTGTAAAGTTGTAGAAATTGGTGGAATTCCAGTAAAAACAGCTCTTGAAAAATACAATGAATATTTCCCTTTTGAAACTGAATCTGGCGCAAAATATAATTTTGAAACAGTTCTTAATTACAAATTCCTTAAAGCAGCAGGTTTGCTTGATAAAAAAGGCAGACTTCCTGTAAGTTTTGAAACTCAGAATGGTTCAGTAGAAACAGTTTTAATTAAATCTGTAGAAAAACTTGAAATGAAAGATATTACGGGAATTCGTCCTGCTGCCTACAGTTCTATTGATACTAATCAAAGAACAAATAAAATGTCAGCTTTTGTAGCCGATCAACAAAAGAAAACCTGTTACTATCAGTCCTTATCTTTTCATCCTTTCAATGAAGACAATTGTGTAGAAAGTATGGAAACAATGCTTAAGGAATTAAAAACAAATGATTACGACACAATTGTATTTGATTTACGTTATAATGGCGGCGGTCAATTTCCAATTATTATTTCCCAGAAGTTTTATGAAAACAAAGAGTTCCTGCAAAATTATAATCTTGCCATAATTCTTTCCGGTAAAACTTATTCAGCAGGTGTTATTTTTGCAGACTATTTATATGGTCTTTTCCCAAATCTTGTTTTCTTTGGAGAAGAATCCGGCCAGGCTATTTTTAATTATACCAATGTATTGCCAGAAACTCTTCCAAACTTAAAATGTAATATTGTTTTTCCAAAACAGGTTGAGGCAATGGATAATGTTTCCAAAAGAGCCGATGACGTCAATCGTGGAATTTTACCTGATGTTGAAGTTCATCAGACTCTGGAAGATTATTTGAATGGTGTAGATACAATTTATAACGCAATTTATGATTATTTCAATTAATAATCCAGGCATCTTCTTTGTAATCCCTTTTCTTCGGAATTCTTTTTTTTACATAAACATTCATTAAGTGAGCTCTTTTTCCGGTTGGTTCTATAAAAAGTTGGCATCATTGAAATATAACACAAAGTTGCACATGCAACAGGGACATTATTTTCTAAACTGTGTTCTTTTAATTAAATCTTTCTGATTTTTATCAAAATTCTAAATAGTCGTTCCATGCTAAATCAGACCAAACTTTAACCATTAAAGATTCTCCTTAAGTTCATGAATCTGGCCTATCTTGCCTTCACAAAAGCATTTATGGCAGATGAAATATTGATTCTCATAGATTCACAGATTCTTTCAAAAGAAGATTTATCATTATTATCTATTTTTGCAGATTTTTTCTCAAAACTCTGGTTTGTTCTCCCCAAACTGTGCCTGCCTCTGTAAAAAACTCATAACCGTATTTTTCATAAAGGCCAATGTGGTCTGTGGAAATGAAAGTATATTTTGCATCAAATTCTTTGATAGCGTATTCTTCGGCAAGAGAAATCAATTTTTCAGATAAACGCTGTCCCCTGTATTCCGGATAAGTAAAAACGCAGCTTACCCATGGAGTCCAAGTTTCACGACCTGGAACAGTAATATCAACTTCATCATTTCGGGCAAGACTAACAAAGGCTGCAAGACGGGGACAGACCCCAGTTTTATTATTTACAGTAATTTCAGTTTTGTTTGATTCATCTAGCATCAGAAAAAATCTGCCTGGTCCAAGAACATCGTGAAAGCCTCCGTCGGTTGGAGAAACTTTAGGCTGTCCTTCTTTTTTAAGACAATTGATGATAAAAGAAATTGCACCCCACAAATCTTTCCGCACTTCAAGCTGATTTATAATTTCTGCCTGATGGTTTCTAGACATTTCAAAATAATCAACAATTTTAAAAGCAGGAGACTTCAATTTGTTCAGTTCATAAACATGTTCAACGGCCACTTTCCCAGTTTTAGGATAAGTTCTGGTGCCATTATCCATTACACACTGCATCCCGATTTTTTTCATAACATTGGAAGAGGCGACATTTCTGGCATCACAGTCGGCAAGCAGCTTTGTAACTCCACATTCACTAAAAGCATAGTCACGAACTGCAATTGCCGCTTCAGTTGCAAAACCAAAACCGCGGCAGTCCTTTTTCAAAACCCAGCCCATATAAGCCGTAGTTTTATCATCCTCAAAATGCAGATTAATACTGCCAATAATTTTATCCTGATAAATAATCACAAAATCAAGATTATCGGTAAGGCCCTGTTCCCGCTTTTCAATTACGCTTTTTATGTATTCCGCAGTTTCTTCAAAGGTTTTATTTGGCAGCCAGTACATCATTGTAATGGAAGTGTCACCAGCATATTCATGGGCTTGAATTTCATCACCAGGCAGAAAAGTTCTGATTGTCAGGCGTTTGGTTTTAAGTTCTACAGTTTTCATATTTTTATTTTACATCAGATTTGAAGAGATTTATATAAAGTGAGAGTTTATTTTTAAAAGAAAACCTAGAATTGGGCCAAAAAATCGCTAAATAAATGAGTGTAATCCAAGGCTGATAATCCACATAAAATTCCTTAAATGATAAACTCCATGGATGCTTGATTATAACCCATCCAAAACCATAACATTGACATCCCAAAATTCTGCATTAATTATTCCCTGCTGAATTTCTGATTGTTGGTTTATCTTATTTACTTCAACATATTCATTTCTTCAATATAAGATGTGTCCCCTGGATGATAAATTGTAAGTCCATCAAAAGAAACAAGATAACCAACTCCAAAACCTACAGGATGATTTTTTTAGTATTCTTTTTCATAATAAAATTATAACACAGTTTAAATACTTCATCAAAACGACAGTTATCGTAATTATCTGATTCTTTATCTTCTTGATAAAAACTATACTATAAGCGACGGATTTAAATTCCTGAATAACGGAAATTTTCTGGTTTCTGAAACAGATATGTATTCAATCATTGCCGAAAAATTGAATATGACTTTTGATCAGGTTCTCTATCTGAATTTTCAAAATGTAAATATTCTTGAAAATGAAAAGCTTGAAGTTACAAAAGAAATTTCAAAACTTACATCCGATATCAAAACAAGAATTGAAATTTTTGTTGAAGTTCATAACATGGATTATCAGAAAGCAAATCCTGAAAAATACATTGAACTGTTAAATTCTCCAATTACTTCACTACTTTCTATTAAGCTTTCAAACAACGAAAGACTTAACAATGCTCTTAAGCAAAGGATTATGAAAGCTAGAAATAAATCATCTCTTTAAATAAACCATCAAAAGCATAATATCGCTGTTTCGGATTCCACTGATTCGGTTTGCCTGTCCTAAAGTTACAGGTCTGATTTTTTCCAGTTTCAATCTTGATTCAGCTGACAATGATGGAATTGAACCGTAATCAAAATTCTCTGGAATGTGTGTATTTTCCATTTTGTGTAATTTTTCAACACGTTTATCCTGCTTTTCGATGTAGTATTTATATTTAACTTCGATTTTTGCTTCTTCCCATTCTGCTTCCGGATAACCTGGATTTTCCATATTTGGTTTCTTTAAAAGCATTGCTTCAATTTCTTCCAGACGGGCATATTTTTCGTTTACTGCATCAAATTGAGCCTGAGATTTTAATCCACATTCAAAACCATATTTTGCTAAACGGCGGTCTGCTGTATCATGGCGAAGTTTAAGTCTGTATTCTGCACGGGCAGTAAACATACGGTAAGGTTCTTTTGTACCAAGTGTAACTAAATCATCAATAAGAACTCCAATGTAACCTTCATCACGACCAATAACAACAGGTTTCCATTCTGGAATTACATTAAACTTGTCAAATCCTGCATCTTTCTGAACATTTGCAAGATATTCATTTAATTCTTTTGTTTCTCTTTCACTGATTTCTGCAAACTGACGCAATTCTTCTGGAGACATTTCATTCTTTGGTCGGAATGCACCAGGTTCCATTGAAGAAGGAATTCCATTCATTGAAAAAGGTATACTTTTCATTGGTCCACAAACTTTAATATGTTCACGGGCATAAAGTCCTGCATTCATTCCGGCAATTAATCCCTGACCAGCAGCTTCTTCGTAACCAGAAGTACCATTAATCTGTCCAGCATCAAAAAGTCCGGCAACTCGTTTTGTTTCCAAAGAAGGAAATAATTGTGTTGGTTCAACATAATCATATTCAACAGCATAACCTGGACGACTCTGAACTGCATTTTCAAAACCAGGCATTGTACGCATAAATGCATCCTGAACACATTCTGGTAAAGATGATGAAAAACCGTTTAAGTACATTTCTTCTGTCTCAAGCCCTTCTGGTTCTACGAAAATCTGATGTCGGTCTCTTTCTGCAAAACGCATAACTTTATCTTCAATTGAAGGACAATATCTAGGACCAATACCACTGATTTTACCTGAATACAATGGAGAACGACCAATATTTTCTCTGATAATTCTATGAGTTTCCGGATTTGTATAAACTATATGACATGGAACCATTGGGCGTTCAACTTTTTCTGTTTCAAAGCTGAATGGTACTATTTCTTCATCACCAGCCTGTTCTTCGATTTTTGAAAAATCAATTGTTTTACGTAAAATTCTTGGAGGTGTTCCTGTTTTAAGACGACCTGTTGTAAATCCCAAACGATGCAGACTTGCAGTTAATCCATAAGCAGCTGGTTCTCCAACGCGGCCACATGGTGCATCATATTCACCAATAAAAATTCTTCCACCTAAAAATGTTCCTGTTGTAAGAACAACTGAACGTACCGGAATAATTCGGCCTCTTTCTGTAACAATTCCAGTTACTTTCTGACGCATTCCACTTCGAGCTGCTTCTGAAGCGTAAGATTCTTCTCCAATGTTTGAACCAGAATTTCCACGACGTTCACCAGGAATTGTTCCTTTTTCTGCAGAAGAATCTGAATTTGGAGGAAGAGGTGTTGAAGATGCTGTAGTCAAAATATCAATTACAGTATCCATTAATGTATAAAGATTTTCCTGTTTTTCACAAACTTTACGAGCAAGCATTGAATAAGTAATTTTATCTGCCTGAGAACGAGGAGCTTGAACTGCAGGACCACGACTTTTATTGAGCATACGGAATTGAATCATTGAGTGGTCAATTAATTTTCCCATTTCACCACCAAGTGCATCAATTTCACGAACAATGTTTCCTTTTGCAATACCACCAATACTTGGGTTACAACTCATTCGTCCAATTGCATCTGGAGATTGAGTGATAAGAATTGTTTTTAATCCCATTCGGGCACTTGCAAGAGCAGCTTCAATACCAGCGTGACCGGCACCAACTACTGCAACATCATAAAAATCGTAAAATCCAGACATATTCCACCAAATCTAAAAAATTGATTTAAACATTATAGTAAATTATTCATTAAAATTAAATACCGCAGGAAGTTTCAACTTTCCACTGACTTTAAGATGATAACAAGGTCAGAAGTTCTTTTGTATTATGTGCAACTTTTTCAGCACCATTGGCCAGAAGAAATTCTTTTCCACGAAATCCCCATGAAACTCCAATTACATCAATCCCCGCATTCTTACCAGTTCGAATATCAACATCAGAATCACCAATATGAACACATTCATTTAAAGAAATACCGTTTGTTCTGCTGAATATTTCGTTGAATCCATCAACTGCAGGTTTTGGTCTGTTTTCTTTTTTACCGCCAGAAATAAAACTGAAAATTCCTGGAAAATATTTATTACACAAAATTACAGCTGCTTCTTCAATTTTATTTGTATTTACCGCCAGTAATACATTGTTCTGCTTTAATTGATTCAATAAATCAATTATTCCATCATAAGGTCGGGTTTTTATTGAACTGTTTTTTTCATAATATTCAATAAACCTTGAAAGAACCTTTTCATAATCCGGATTTTTAAGTCCATCTGGAACTGCCCGTTCAATAAGTTTTGGAACTCCATTTCCAACAAAATATTTAATTTTTTCAGTTGAATGAACAGGAAAATTAAATTCTTCAAGTACATGATTACAGGAATCAGCCAGATCATCTAAGGTATTTAAAATTGTTCCATCTAAATCAAAAACTGCTAGTTTGTATTTCATAAAAAAAATTATATTATTTTTTAAATTTTTTTGTAACTATATATAGTAAACATGGTTTATTAAGTGTATTAGTTAGAGCTACTACAAACAACTTTTTTCATACACATAAACTTATATAAAGACTGCCGGTATTTTCCTCCTTTCCTCGGCAGTCTTTTTTTTATTTCTTCATAAACTTGCATTTTAGTCAGATTAAGTTATATTTAGAATATGCAGAATTCATTTGAAAAAGAACGTTGCGACTCTTCCAGCAAAAAATGGAAACAGGCAACAAAACGAGAAATTGAAATTTATAACAGAAACGATATTCGCTCTGATTTTGAAAGAGATTATACACGTATCCTTCACAGCGAAGCCTACAGACGTTTAAAACATAAAACCCAGGTATTTTTTGCACCTCATAACGATCATATTTGTACAAGAATGGAACACGTAAGTCACGTTGCTTCTGTTGCCAGTACAATTGCAAAATATCTTGGATTAAACGATCAGCTGGCAACTGCAATTGCTACCGGTCACGATATTGGTCATGCGCCTTTTGGTCATCACGGGGAAAATTGTTTAAATAATCTTCTGGAACAAAAAGAAGGTCAGAATGCTCCAAAAAAATTCTGGCATGAACGAAACTCTCTTTTCTTTGCTGATTATATAGAAACTTTGCCAGATCCAAATGGAATTGAACAGCCTTTAAATCTTACTTATGCAGTCCGTGATGGTTTAATCTGCCATTGTGGTGAAATTGATCAGCAGGGAATTAAACCCCGCGAAGAAGCAATTGATTTATATTCAATGAAACGACCTGGATTTATTCAACCATATACCTGGGAAGGTTGTATTGTAAAAGTTGCAGATAAAATCGCCTATCTTGGTAGAGACATTGAAGATGCAAGAGCTTATCACATTCTGGATATGGCATCTTACAGACAGCTTCGTGAAATTGTTGGTTCAACTTTAGGATTTGAGCGTAAAGGGGCCAGAGCTTTAAGAAGTGGAAAAGCCGTAAATACAACAGTTTTAATAAATGATTTAATTGTTGATTTATGTGAACAATCTTCTCCCGAAAAAGGAATTTGTTTTTCTGATGAATATTTTAAATTTATTCTTGAACTTAAAAAATTCAACTTTGCAAATATTTATAATCACTGGCGTCTGGAAGAGTTTCAGATTTATGCAGAAAATATAATCAAAACTTTGTACAGAACTTTAATGAAAGCTCAGATTTATGCAAAAAGCGGACGGGTTGGTCAGGTTTTGCGTTTATATCCAAAATTATGCGCAACTTACGAAGACTGGCTGATTAAGCATTCAAACTATCGGCCATATTCAATAGAAAAACGTGCTTTCATTGATAGAAAACCGGTTTTACATTACAACACACCAGCTGTTTTTGATGTAAACGAAAATGAATCATACCAGAAATGTGTAATTGAATTTATTTCCGGAATGACCGATCAGTTTGCAATTCAGGTTTACGAAGAAATTATTACTTTCTAGAAAATTGAATCTGGAATATCATCAAATTTGATGTTTCCAGGTTTATTTTCAAAACTGTCAATTTCTTCTTCAAGAATTTCTTCCAAAGCTTTTTCATAACCAGTTAATGCTGCAAAAGGAAGAAATATTTTTGCACGCTGAGAAAGAGGCATTGTATCCCTGATTTTTTCCGGTGGCCACTGAGTATTTAAAATATCATCATAACTCATGCTTTGTGACCTCCAATCTGTGAATTTCTTTCAATTGTGGTTGAACCTTCAACAAGATTCATTCCTTTTAAAATTGCATTTTTTCCGTATTTTTTCATAATCTCCAGTCTGACTTTCTGAAGACTGTCTTCTTTTTCCTGATTTTCTTCCTGACTGAACAAACTTTCCTGTTTATTTGAAGATGCAATCACATTGTTGGCAGAAACATTTAATTTCCTTACCAGTAGAGATGGATCTGCAATTTTTCTAAAAAGTTCCACAAATCCTGCTGTAATTATTTTTGACGAATTTGTTGTCTCTCCTAAGTTCCAGGTTCCATGAGCAGGTTTCGGAACCATTCGACCGTAAAAATCTTTTACAATTTCACCTTTGTAGGAATCCTTTGAAAGATTTTCTATATCATAATTTACATGAAGTGTAATTGAAGAAGTAATCAGTTTTTTTTCATAAAGGCTTAACGCAAGCCCTTCTGCCATTTCTTTTATTAAAAGTTCAGTTTTTTCAAAAGTATATGGACAATGAAGAACCTGTCCTGAACCAAGACTTTTTGCATCTGATTTATAGGATTTTATTTCCTTCATTCCAACTGGTTCATAACCCCACGCATGATCAATTAAAATTTCTGCATCAATTCCAAATTCATCATATAAAATCCGGGGATTTTTAAGGGAAGTTTTAGCAATATCACCCATTGTAAAAATAAATTTCTTTTCTAACCGGCGGGAAATTCCTTTTCCAACTCTCCAGAAATCAGTAATTGGTTTGTGATCCCAAAGAGTTTTTCTATAAGTCATTGTATCCAGTTCGGCAATTCTTACACCATCTTTATCTGCCGGAATATGTTTTGCCACAATATCCATTGCAATTTTACATAAATAAAGATTTTCTGAAATTCCCGCCGTAGCAGTTATTCCTGTTTCCTGTAAAATATTCTGAATAACTTTCTGTGCAAGAGAATGAGCATCCATTTTGTAAAGTTTTAAATATGATGTTGCATCTATAAAAACTTCATCTATTGAATAAACGTGGATATCTTCAGGAGCAAAATATTTTAAATAAATATTATAGATTCTGGCTGAATATTTTATATACAAAGCCATTCTTGGAACTGCAACAATATAATCAAGATTCTGCCCGGTCTTTTGCTTAATTTCTCTGGCCTTTGCTTCTACTTCAAAAAGTCGGCTGCGTCCAGAAAGTCCATAGGCTTTAAGAGCAGGTGTAACAGCTAAACAAATTGTCTTACTGGTTCTTGATGCATCTGCAACTACCAGTTTTGTTGTTAAAGGATCAAGACAACGTTCCCTGCATTCAACTGAGGCATAAAAAGATTTTAAATCAATGGCAATATAAGTTTTTGAATCCGCCATGTTACAAAACTATTTCCAGGTTTCCCAGATTTTCTGCTGAAGTCCTACAGTTGCTGTCTGTTTCCCGTTTCTGCAAACCGGTTGTTTCATTAATTTAAGTTGATTTTCAAAAAGTTTGTCTTCAATGTCACTGTCATCAAGATAAGCAATAGAAGCATAATCTTTTGATTTTTTGTCGATTAATTCTTCAATTGCAGCAGAACGTCCGCCAGCTTCTCTTGCCAAAGAATCTACTACACTGTCAAATTCACCACGACTCATTTCTTTTTCTTTTAAATCTACAAATTGAAAAGGAATTCTTCTTTCCTGAAACCATCTCTGGGCAGTTTTTACATCAAAAGATTTATTTGTTCCGAATATCTGAATCATATGCTTTCCTTGTTTATTGAATTATTTCAATTTTATTAAAATCTGTAAGAAAATCAATCTTATCTTTAAGACCAGCGGTGTAACACAAAGTCAAATCATCAAACATCATAATAAAATCAAAATCCCGATTTTCTTTCCAGAATTCAATTGCTTTTTCCTTTCCCATAACAAACAACGTGGTACTTAAAAAATCTCCATAAATTCCTTTTTCACAAACAATTGTTGAACTTACCACATTATTTTCTACCGGCCGTCCAGTTTCACCATCAAAAATATGAATGTACTTTTTTCCATCTTTTCCTATAAAAAACCGTTCATAACCACCACTGGTAATTACAGCACAATCGGTTACTTTAAGAGAAACTGCAACTCCATCTTCATAAGGATTTCTGATTCCAACTTTCCATGGTTCTCCAGTTTCAAGATTTTTTCCTAAAACCTGAATATTTCCACCTAAATCTAAAATTGCAGATGGAACATTATTTTCCTTTAATATTCTGATTGCTTCATCGCCAGCAAAGCCTTTTCCGATTGCACCAAAATCCAGCATCATTTTTTCTGGCATAGTGATTGTTTTTGTTTCAGCATCCAGTTTTATTTTAGAAAAATCAGTTAATTCCAGAAGCTGGGAAATTTCTATATCGGAAGGAATTTTATAATCTTCAGTTGTAAATCCCCAGGCGCGAATTACAGGATAAAGGGCCGGATTAAATTTTCCATTGGTTTTTACTGCACCGTCCAATGCATATTTTGCAAGAAAGAAAGTTTCATCACTAAGTTTTACAGTTCCCGAATTATTATTGATTAAATAAACTTCGCTTATAGGAGCAGTTGTAGAAATTAATTTTTCCAGATTATAAAATTTCTGTTCAATTTCTCTATTGGCACTTTTATTTTTTCCACAGGTACTTTTTATGGTAATGTGAGTATTCATTGCAAAAAATGAACGCTTGTTTGTTTTAGATTCACAGGAAATTAAAAATGAACATAAAATTATTACAAATACAGTTTTCAACTTCATAATTCAAATTTAATGAGGATTTAAATTGTTTACAAGCAGTTTTTATTTTATCTTAATTATACAGTCAGTTTTTCCCTGAACAGTTTCGTCCAGAATGATTTCCCCAATTTCGTCAGCAATAATTTGACCGCTAAGAGGATTTTTTACACTGTCGATTTTACTATGAATATCCGCTTTTACTGTTGAACGCTCAAAAGCCAGATCACATTGTTCCATTGCACAATTTTCCAGAACAAGATTTTTACAGTAACAGAATGGCTGTGTTCCAATAATTTTACAATTGATGAAAGTAAGATTTTCTGAATACCAGGCTAAATATTCCCCTTTTATAACAGAATCCCGAATCACCATATTTTTTGAATGCCAGAATGCATCTTTTGTATCAAAATTGCTGTTGGTAATTTCAATATTTTCATCATACTGGAAAGAATATTTTCCCTTCATTGTAAGATTATTGATTTTGGCATCTTTTACTTCAAAAAACGGATATTCACTTCCAAGAATTTCTACATTATTTATTGTAAGATTTTTTACTTTCCAGATGAATTCAGGAGAATTTACAACTGTATTTAAAAGCACAATATCTTCACATTCACGGAGAGCTTTAATTCCAAACATTTTACAATTATTAATTTCAATGTTTTTATCATACCAGAGAGCAGCACGACAATTTTCTGTCATTTCACAATTTGAAATTTTTCCATCAGTCACATGCCACAAAGGATAACGCAAATTCATGTAACAATCCTGAACATCAATTCTCTGAGTTTCTTTTAAAAAGGATTCACCATCTGCAGGACCTGTAAAACGACAATTTTTAATTAATGCATCCTGAACACCATAAAGTGCTCTTTCTTCGTCATAAGTATTGTTTTCAAAAATCATAATTTACCTGTAATCTCTTTAATTATAACAAAAATAAAATAAAAAAAATCTTACAAATCTCTATAATTTTATATAAAAATATTTTGCATTTATTTACCGCAGTCAATTCTTCTTGAATAAAGGGTTTTGTTGTTATAAACTCCTAACAAACGGAGCAAAAGAAAATGACACTTAGAGATCTAAAACCAGAAGAAAGTTGTATTATCACAAATGTCGGAGGAGAAGGAGCCCTACGTCAACATTTTCTTGATATGGGAGTTATACCGGGAGCACAGGTTACAATTGTAAAATTTGCTCCATTAGGCGATCCTCTTGAAATAAAAATCCATGGTTATGAATTAACTCTCCGCCTTTCAGAAGCTGCAGAAATTGAAGTAGAAAAAATTGATTCTAAAAAGAACATTTCTACAGAAATACCTCAAATTGAAATTGACAGCAACGTGAAGATTGAACATCCGGGTCTTGGTGAAGATGGAAAATATCATTGTAAAGGTGATGGAGATCCTCTTCCTAAAGGCACCCTTCTCTCTTTTGCATTAATCGGAAATCAAAACACAGGAAAAACAACTTTATTTAATCAGCTTACAGGATCAAATCAGCATGTAGGAAATTTTCCAGGTGTAACAGTTGATAAAAAAGATGGAAAAATCAAAGGACACAACAATACCTGCGTTACAGATTTACCTGGCATTTATTCCATGAGTCCATACTCCAGCGAAGAAATTGTTTCCAGAGATTTTCTTTTAAATGAAAAACCAAAAGCCATTATTAATATTATTGATGCTACTAATATAGAAAGAAATCTTTATCTTACAATGCAGCTTCTGGAAATGAATATTCCAATGGTTGTAGCATTAAATATGATGGACGAATTAATCGGAAATCATGGTGATATTAATATTAATGAAATAGAATCTTTACTTGGAGTTCCAGTTGTTCCAATTTCTGCCGCAAAAAATCAGGGAGTTGGAGAACTTATAAATCACGCCATTCATATTGCAGATTATCAGGAAAAACCTGTTTATCAGGATTATTGTGATAAAGTTGATCATGATGGTGCAATTCACAGAGCAATTCACTCCGTTGAAAATATGATTGAAGATCATGCGGAAAAAGCAGGCCTGCCAGTAAGATTCTGCGCTACAAAAGTTATTGAAGGTGACAGTTTAATTTTAGAAAGACTGAATCTTGATAAAAACGAAATCGATATGATTGAACATGCCGTAGTTCAAATGGAAAATGAAAGTAAAATGGACAGAAAAGCGGCAATTGCAGATATGCGTTTTGATTTTATTGAAAGAGTCTGCAAAAAAACTGTAAAAAAACCTGCAGAAAGTAAAGAACGTTTAAGATCAGAAAAGATAGATAAAATTCTTACTGGAAAATGGACAGCAATTCCTTGTTTTATTGCAATTATGGCTCTGGTATTCTTTCTTACATTCAACGTAATCGGAGCTGGATTACAGGATTTAATAGAATTAGGAATTACAAGTCTTTCAAATTTAGTTTCCAGTCTCATGGTAAAAGCGGAAGTTAATAATGCAATTCAGGGACTGGTTATAGATGGAATTTTTGGTGGAGTTGGAAGCGTTTTAAGTTTCCTTCCTATCGTTGTAACATTGTTCTTCTTTCTTTCGATTCTGGAAGATTCCGGTTATATAGCCAGAGTTGCATTCTTTATGGATAAACTTCTAAGAAAAATCGGACTTTCTGGAAAATCCATTGTACCAATGTTAATTGGTTTTGGATGTACAGTTCCAGCAGTTATGGCAACAAGAACTTTACCAAGCCGCAGAGACCGACGAATGACAATTTTACTTACACCATTTATGTCTTGTACTGCAAAATTACCAATTTATGCCTTTATTGTCAGTGTTTTCTTCCCAAAGTTCAGCGGTCTGATTATGACAGGTCTTTACTTTTTGGGAATTGCAGCAGGAATTTTAGTAGCCCTTGTTTATAGAAAAACAATGTTTAAAGGCGAACCAGTTCCTTTTGTAATGGAACTTCCAAACTACAGACTTCCAGGAGCTAAAAATGTAATCCAATTACTCTGGGAAAAAGCAAAAGATTTTATTTCAAAAGCTTTTACAGTAATTCTTGTAGCTACAATTGTTGTATGGTTCCTGCAAAGTTTTGATTACAAATTAAATCTGGTAGAAGATTCATCTCAAAGTATTATGGCAATGCTGGCGGGATTTATTGCTCCAATTTTCAAACCAATTGATTTAGGCGACTGGAGAATTATTACATCCCTAATCAGCGGTTTTATGGCAAAAGAAAGTGTTGTTTCAACAATGCAGATTTTATTTGGCCAGGGAATTGAAGGAATTTTATCTGTTACACAGGCAGTTTCTTTACTGATTTTCTCTCTACTTTATACACCTTGCGTGGCTTCCATTGCAGCAATCAAAAGAGAAATGGGATTTAAATGGGCAATTTCCGTAATATTTATGCAGTGTGCCGTTGCATGGGGCTTTGCATTTATATTTAAACTTATACTAAGTGCCGCCGGAGTTTAGAAAAAAGATTAATATGAAACCAATTGATTTTTTAATAATAGGAATTATTGCAGTTTTGGTTGCATTTGCCATTGTAAAAATAATCAGAAATAAGAAAAACGGTAAATGCAACTGCGGATGTACTCATTGTACCGGGTGCAAAGAAAAACTGTCCTGAAAAGAAATCATAAAATTTTTTTTCAACTTTCCTTTTTAATTCTGAATATTTCACCATCTTTTGTAAACTTAAAATTACTTCTGCCTAACAATCCATTTACAAAATTTTCCTGCAATTTGTAATAATTTTCCAGATTTCCTTCTGCCTTTGTCCATGCTTCCTTGTGATTATCTTTAATAAGTTCCCATTCCAGTTGATTTTCCTGATGCAGGATTATTTTTTTACTTTCATCACCTGGCATTCCGTCCAAAACAAAAGCATTGAATATTTCAAAGGCCTGATCAATTGTTTCAATTCCTTCAATTCCCATATCGCTGCCGACCTGCTTCATAAAACCGGCAACTGGTGTAAAAAATCCCTGATTCATTTTTAATAAACCGGCAACCGAAAAGGCAAATCTATTTTCTGCAATCTGATTATAAAGACTTAAAAACTGAACAGGAGCAGAAATATCAATAACCTGTTCATATTCTCCTTCTGGAATACCGCCACAATTCATATCTACGTAATCAGAAAAAGCCGGATTACCTTGAGTAACTCCAAAATATACAATCTGATTTGTTATTTCGTTTAAAAGTTTGATTTTATTAAATAGATTTCTAAATTTTTTATCTTCACTTTCTGTCTGACTATTCATAATTTTATATTATATATATGTAATAATATTTACAACTTAAACTTTATGATTGATAATGTATACACTGATTTTTATAGGGGTTGGAATGAAATTAAAAAAAATTGCATTATTATTTTTACTGACATCCATTTCTTCTTCCGCCTTTTCTCAAGAAACCTCCAATGAAATTTCAGAAACTGAATCGAAATTTAAAATCACAGACTATGTAATTTTTTTTACTCCTGAAGTTCATCATACTTCTACCTGGTCTGTAAGAGCTACAAACTATAACAGTTTTGTTACTTATACTTTAGGTGCAAACTGGAACATGAACGCAGACATGAAAGAACTTAAAGTTAAGTCTGGTCTTGATTTTTCGTATCATGAATTTAATCTTAGTTTTGATACCATTTATGCCCCTACCCTTTTTGAAAATTACAATGCCGGAATTCGTCTTATTAATCATTACAACTGGTTTTTTGATGAATATTACGAATTTGACTTTCTTGGCGGCTTTTATTTTGCGTACCGTCCTTCCAGTAAATGGGAACTTACCACCTCGATTTTATTTCAAGAAAAAATTGCAGACATTTATTCCATATATAATGACATTGGAAGTTTAATAAGCACCTGCCCTTCCCTTGATTTTTCTGTATATTGGGAACCTTGTGATTATATGAACCTTACATTTTTCCTGTCATCATTTTCATTCTACAAATATTTTCTATTCTATTCACCAGATGCAAGACTTACTGCAGAATTCAAGGTCAATCCTGTTTTATATTTAAGTATTACCGGTGAAGTTCAGTTTGTTGATTTCCTTACATTAAGTGCTAACTTCAACAATTTAACAGCAATTATAAGTATTTCCTGGAGATTTTAAATGAAAAAAGCTTTTGTTTTTGCCGCTGCAATTTCCAGTTTTATTCTTACAACCTCTTCCTGCAAACTTTCACAATACTCTTTAAGTGAAGCCTTTTCCCGTATTATGAAAGTTGAACTTAGAGCTCAAAAATTACTGGTATTAAATAATGAACCGGCATTAATGGACATTACCGACAATGATGAATACGACGTTCTGATTATTGCTGATCCTCATTTTGGTAATGAAAATCACGAAGGAAACGGTCCCCGCAGAGAAAACGATTTTTTTAAGCAGATTACTACAGTAGATCCTGAAACAGGAAAAGCTATTGCTGATAATGTTCAGTTTGCAATTTGTATTGGTGATATTGCAGAACATGGACTTAGAAAAGAAAGTATTGAATATAAAATTCAATTCGAAAGCCGTCTTGAAAGTATTAAAACCTTAAAAGCTCCAGAAGGAATTAAAATTTACAATATTGTTGGTAATCACGACCTTTACAACAGCGGATGGACACAGTGGTCGGAATTGTTCTATCCATATACATCATTCTATAAATTTGAAACTCCAACTTTCAGCTGGTATTTTCTTGATTCTGCCAGCGGTACAATCGGTGGTTATCAGATGGAAGCTCTTAATGATGCCATGAGTGAAGATCCTAAAAAGAAAATTGTAATAAGTCACATTCCTCTTTATGCAAATAATTTCCTTTATTTTTCTATGCAGAATACACAGGAAAGAAATAAAATTGTAAATATATGTGCAAATAATAATACCCAGGCCTTTATTGACGGTCATACTCATTATTATGAAGTTTCTGATTTAGGAAAATTTACAGAATTTACAATGCCAGGAATGTTACAGGTTTACGGATACACTGTGCTCCACGTAAATGAAGCACAGGGAACCTATTCTCTGGAAGTAAAATATTTCTAGGCTGATTTTACTTCGTAAGTAATTTCAACATATCTTGTTATTATCATATCCTCTATATTTACATCAAAAATAGAAGCTAATATTAAAAGATTATCTATTGTTGGAATACATGCTCCAGATTCCCAGTTATAAATTGCCTGGGCATTTGCAAAGCCAAATATTGATTGAATATCTCTAACTGTATATCCACTCTGTTTTCTTAATGTTTTGATTTTTAAGGCAGTTGCTGCCATATCTATAACTGGTCTATTAAAAGTTCTACACATAACGTCTTCTCCATTTTTTTGAAGCTAACGCATGTGTAAAAAAAAGATTAAGCGTTAGCCTTCTGATTCAAACTTACATAAGCAACATGTGGTGTATCCACAAACACATCAAACAAATTTCTAATATTTCGCAATAACATTGAGACACGCACAATGCCGTGATGAATGTCAGCAATTAGCACATTAATTTTCTGTGATACATTAATATCCATGTAAGTACGTTCTCCTTGTCATATAAAATATTGAAATGCCCGACGAGCATTGCTTCTGCATTTTTCTCAAAAAAGATAAAACGCTTTTTTATGAAGTGTTGTAAATCACTATACAACATTGTAACAATTTTGTCATTAAAGCTGTACTTTAATTTTAAAAAATTTGAAATTTAAAAAATCGAAAAAAACGGGGGTATATATACAAAATCGATAAATTACTCGATTTATTTAAAACACCCCCTTTTTTTTGAAGATTTCGACGTGTTCTTACATAAAGATATTTTCTTTATATTATATTTATTTTATATATATTTACTATTTATTTCTTTATTTCTTTATATATATTTTTATTTATATATAGATTTTTTATAGATTTTTTATTTATTTTTACTTTACTTTTAATTTATTTCAATATATAATAAAGATATAAACATTTATTTATTTCTTTATATAAAGATGAGGCAAAATATGAAAATCGTAACGGTCACAAATCAGAAGGGTGGAGTAGCTAAAACAACAACAGCAAATTCTTTGATTGCAGGTCTTAATAAAATTGGTAAAAAAACACTGGGAATTGATCTTGATCCACAGTGCAATCTTTCTTACACATTAAGAACAGACGAATCTAAGCCTTCTATAAAAAATGTTTTCAAAGGTGAAATTTCAATTACCGAAGCAATTCAGCAGACTGACATTGGAGACTTTATTCAGTCTAATAAAAGTCTCAATAATGTAATTCAGGAACTTAATGCAATTGACCAGGTTTACAAACTTTCCAAAGTATTAAAAGAAGTTAAAGACAAATATGATTATATTGTAATTGATACTCCTCCTGCTTTATCTCCATTAACAATCAATGCACTGGTTGCATCTAACTCTGTTATTATTCCAGTACAGGCAGATTCCTTTTCTATGCAGGGAGCCGAAGCTTTAGCAGAAACAATCAAAGGTATTAAAGACGTAAATGAAAATCTTAAGATTGATGGAATTCTTATTGTACGTTACAAGGGTAGGGCAGGACTTGCTCAGCATATGAATGATAAATTCGAAGACTTTGCAAAAATGTTTGATACAAAAGTTTTTGAAACAAAAATCAGGGATGCAATTGCAGTTCAGGAATCTCAGCTGGCAAGAAAAAATCTTTTTGATTATGATCCAAATGCAAACGTTTCTATTGATTATGCTAATTTTGTAAAGGAGTTTATTAATGGCTAAAGATTTTAATAAAATGTCTGAAGATAATCCTGTAATGGATGTATTGATGGCTGCAAAAGAAGAAGCAAAAAAATTAAACAAAAAAGAAAATGAAGTTGTTTCCCCATTTAAAATAGAAACATCATCTGCAACTGTTGAAATTAAAAAAACTGAAGAAATGAATGCTGTAATTTCGGAAGAAGAAAAACGGGTTCTTATAAATATTCTTATTAGAGAATCTACTAAAAAAGAATGGAAACTTTTTTTTACCCAGCATGATTTAAATATGACACAGGGAATTGAAGTTGCAGTAGGATATTTAATGTCTGAAGTTGAAAAGGGTAATTTAAAACTTTCCAAAGGTGGAATTACAAAATAAGATTATTCTTCTGAATCAGAATTTTCTTTTTGAGTAAGTTCTTCCTTTAAACGTAATAAAGCCTGGGTTTCTGGAGAAAAACCGAAAATATTTGGATTCTTTTTTTCTTCTTCAAGAATCTGGGCATAACGTAAAGGATCTTTTGAAATAAGAGTTAAGGCTTCTGACATAATGTCTTCGTTAGAAACTGTGTCGGAGCCTTCTTTAATTTTATTATCTTCTATGAACAAATATTTTGATTCATCAACTTTTGAAAGTTTTGTTGAATCTATACAGTCAAAATGGAATCCTACAATTTTACGGCCTTTTTTTAGAGGTGTACAAATTATCTGAATACCAAGATTTTTTTCATTTAATTCTTTTAACGGCAAATCAATTACAATATTTTTAAAAGGTCCCATTTGAGGATATTCATCATCCTGAATGTCAAAAAGTCTACGTAAATCTTCTACCGTATATTCAAAGAACCAGGAATTTTTAATATTACCTTTTTTTCCCTTAAAACCTTTGTATGAAAGAGCAACAAGATAATATCTTAAAGCATAAAAAGATTTTAATTTTCCAAGATCGTTAATTTCAAAAAGAGTAAAACCAATTTCTTTTAATTCATCAAGAAAAACTTTCATTGGATCTGTAAAAGTAAAAGAAAAAGTTGTTTCTGTAAAAACACATTTTGCTGACTGAAATACATTTATAGCTTCGTATTCTTTTTCGTTGTCTTCCAGAACCATTTTCATATCAAGAATGTCATTTGCTGATTCTTTTATTAAATTTCTGGTTTTCATTCCATCGCTTAAATTTAAATCAGAGAAAAAATCTGAAAATGAAAAAGAAACAACATTTTTATTATCGTTGGAAGTTAAATATTTAAAAATGGAATAGAAATACATTCTTTGAGTTGTAGCAGAACATTTATAACTTGCACGAAGAAAATTATTTGGAATTTTGAGAATATTCTGATTTGGAAAACTTTTAATAACTAAAGAATTTTTTTTAGACATTTTAATCCTTTTTAAATATTATAATTTTAAATTTTACGGCTTTATAATTACTTCTAATATAAAGAATTAGATGGCTTGTAGATTATAAAAGTCCAGTTAAAGATTATTAGAGTCCAGAAATCGATTATAGAAGTCCAGTTTTAGATTATAAAAGTCCAAAAACCGCTTTATAAGCATGATTTCCCACCCGACATTTTCAGTATAACTTTAAATATTACAAAAGTCCATGTTTAAAATTATAAAAGTCCAGAATTTAGTGAAAAATATTATAAAGTTCCATTTAAATATTATAAAAGTCCGTGTGTTTAAAAATTCAGACAGCTTAAAGATTATAAATGTCCATTTTTGTATACGTTTTGCCTGATTTTCATAGCTAAAAATTATAAGGGTCCAATTTATAACGATTATAAAAGTCCATTCCTGGCAGGATTTAAATATTCTGGAAATAAATTCAATAATACAGATTTAATTGCTAAAGATTATAAGAGTCCATGAAATATTATAAAAGTCCAGTTTTTTCAGATAAAGAAATTTTTTAATTTAATGGATTTTCTGTCAGCAGATTTGTTTATACTCAGGATTTCTTTATTTACTTGATATATTGGAATTATCTTTTGATTTAAAGATTATAAAGGTCCAGGAAGTATTATAAAAGTCCAAATCAAAGCTTTTATCTTGATATATTTAAATATTATAAAAGTCCAGTATATATTATAAGAGTCCAGTTAAATATTATAAAAGTCCAAATAATTATTCATTTCGTGTAGTTTTATTTGCGTTAGACAATATGTTGTGTCTCCTGATTTTTGCAAAAACGTGGATTTAGCTTAAAATTAGGTAAGACAAAACTTAATCAAAAGCATTACCAAAATGCAAAAGGAGACACAACATGGAAATTATAATTTATGTAGGAATGGATGTCCACAAGGACAGTTATTCATTGTGCTGCTATGATCCTAGAACCGACAGGTATCTTTATGAACACAAGATGAAATCAACAACGTCAAATGTCATCAAGTATCTTGAGAATGTAAAGAAACAGCTTGGAGATGTTAAGTTCGTCTGTGGCTATGAAGCTGGTCCAACAGGCTTCGGTCTGTGCCGTGATTTGCTTAGAAAGGACATAGCTTGCGTGGTCATGGCACCAACGTCATTAAAACGTAATGCTAATTACAAGGTAAAGAATGACAAGGTGGATGCCCGACTTCTCGCGAAAGATCTGTTCACCCATGATTACAGTCCCGTTCATCTTTCGAGTCAGAAGGAAGAAGCTGTAAAAGAATTTTGCAGGATGAGACGAAGCATCATGACAGAACTGAAGACGGCAAAGC
>JAKSTJ010000044.1 GCA_024402635.1 Treponema sp.
GCTTTCTTCCTTCCCGCAAGTTTCAAAAATATACATTTGATTTAAGCTTTCATATGTAAAAAATATTTTTAAAACCTGCTACCAGTCAGTAAGCAACCACGCAGCACCGCGAACTGACTCGCTTGACGCGTTGATATTGTTCATAACTTATAATATCAGCGTTTATCTGCGTGCATCTGCTGTTTATATATTCGCACAAACAGGATTTGATATATAACAAGCCTGTCTGTAACCAATATTAGTCCTTGTTATTTAATTGCATCTTCTTCATCAAGATACTTGCAGAATCCATCGGCAATACTAAAAATCCAGTCTAAAGTATCATTTAAATTCTGGCTGTTAATTCCACCGGCTGTTGTAAGAAAATATTCCAGTGTGAAATAAGAACCTTTTTCATCTGTATCAAAAATTGCAGTTGTAAAAATCTTGTCAATGTTCCACTGATTTACGAGTTTTAATGCTCTCTGTTGAGAAATTGAATCTGATGCAAGCCAGTAAGTTTTGAATTTAAGAATACTGCGGTCTTCATCAACCATAATAAGAATATTTACTCCATCATATGAAACTTTAATATCCCCATCATCATATTGGAAAATATCATAATCTTTAAGAATAAGTTCTTTTACGGCATCTGATTTAACTTCATTTTTTTCAAGATTTTGAGAAAAGAATGGAAGAGCAATAAATAAACTGAATAAGATAATTGAAACGATTTTTTTCATTATAAACTCCTGAATAATATTCTTGAATTTTACCACGTTTTTATTAAGTTTTAAATAAGTAAAATGTTTAATAAGGTATTTAAATAAAAAACACCTGTTTTAAATTATCGTAACAATTTAAGTACTTGTTTACATTTTAAAAATATGTGATAGTATTACTATCAATGATAAAACAAAATTCTATGGAGGTAGTCTATGGCTGAAGTTATTTGTACAAAAGATAATTTTCAGGTAGAGGTATTGGAATCGGATAAACCGGTTCTGGTAGATTTTTGGGCATCATGGTGTGGACCTTGCCAGATGATGGGACCTGTGGTTGCTGAAATTGCAGAAGAACATCCTGAATATAAAGTATGCAAGGTAAATGTAGATGAACAGCAGGAATTAGGAATGCAATTTAATGTTATGAGTATTCCATTTTTTGCAGTTTTTAAAAAAGGTAAGCTGACTAATTCAACCGTTGGGGCTCAGAGTAAAGAGTCCTTGATTGATTTGCTTAAATAGAGGAAAAAATGACTATTCTGGAAAATATTAATAGACTTGTATCTTATGCTTTAAAAAATTCTTTAATTGAAAAAGAGGATGTAATTTATACCCAAAATAAATTATTGGAATTGTTTAAAGTTGAAGGCTTTGATACACCTGTTGCTCCTGAATTACCAGAAGTTAAAACTGAAGATTTAGAAAATATTCTTTTGGAAATGATGGAATATGGTTCTGAAAAAGGACTTTTTGATGATCAGGGAATAGTAAGCAGAGATTTATTTGATACAAAAATAATGGGCCAGCTGGTACCACCACCATCGGCAGTTATTAATAGATTCCAGAATATATTAAAAGAATCAGGAGTTGAAAAAGCAACTGACTGGTTTTACAAATTTAGTGGAGATACAGATTATATAAGACGTTACAGAGTTTGCAAGGATTTAAAATGGAAAACTTCAACAGATTTTGGCGAACTTGATATTACAATAAATTTATCTAAACCTGAAAAAGATCCAAAAGCAATTGCTGCTGCTCGAAATGCAAAACAGGCAAGTTATCCGGCATGTCTTTTATGTAAAGAAAATGAAGGTTATGCAGGAAGATTGAATCATGCGGCTCGTCAGAATCACAGAATTATTCCTTTAAGATTAAATGGTGAAAACTGGTGTTTCCAATATTCTCCATATGTTTATTACAATGAACACTGTATTGTTTTTTCCGCAGATCATGTTCCAATGAAAATTACAAAGGAAACTTTTTCCAGACTTCTGGATTTTGTTCAGCAGTTTCCTCATTATACTTTAGGAAGCAATGCTGATATTCCTATTGTTGGCGGTTCAATTTTAACTCACAATCATTTTCAGGGAGGACGTTATGTTTTCCCAATGGAAAAGGCTTCTATTGAAAAAGAATTCAAATTAAAAGATTTTTCAGATATTAAGGCGGGGATTGTAAAATGGCCAATGTCGGTAATTCGTCTTTCTGGAAAATCTGCAGATTCTTTAGTTGAATGTGCAAATCATATTCTGGAAAAATGGCGAAATTATACAGATGAAAAAGCTTTTATTTTTGCAGAAACAGAGGGGGAACCTCATAATACAATTACACCGATTGCAAGAAAACGTGGTGATTTACTGGAATTGGATCTGGTTTTAAGAAACAATATAACTACACAGGAACATCCTCTTGGAGTTTATCATCCACATGCAAATCTTCATCATATTAAAAAAGAAAATATTGGGCTTATTGAAGTAATGGGGCTTGCAGTTTTACCTAGCCGTTTGAAAAAGGAACTTTCTGATTTAGGAAAAGCAATGATTGCTAAAGTTGATTTGAGCAAAGATGAAGTGCTTTCTAAACATGAAGAATGGGCAAAAGAAATTCTTTTAAAACATCCTGAATTTAACGAAACAAATGCTGATGAAATATTAAAAGAAGAAACTGGAATAGTTTTCTCTCATGTTCTGGAAGATGCAGGAGTTTATAAGTGTACAGAAGAAGGTCGTTGTGCATTTATGAGATTTATTGAGGTTTTGTAAGATAAAAGGGACAGAGGAAAAATCTCTCTATTTCAATAAACATTTTTTTTTGCTAAAATATAACCGTGTATTTCAAAGGAATCGAGTTAAAAGCTTGAACTGAATGCGCAACGGTAATTAAGAATTAAAATTAATTGTGAAGATTTTTCAGGTTGATTTTGAGTCTTTTTATAATACCACTGGTTTTTCAAGAAAAACTGGGAAGGTTTAAAAGATTATGAGATTTGTTAAATTTACTTGTATTAAGTGATTTGAGAAACTCAGCTTAAAAGTCCGGAAACTTTGGTACACGCTGTCTCTTTTACGAGGCATACTTTTCCGTATGGAAGGTAAACTATTATTTTAGGAATTGCGCAGTTTCGATTCCTGGAGAAATCAATGAAAAAATTTAATATTTTCTCAAAAGTTGCAATTGCAGCATTTTTAGTTGCAAGTGCATTTGTTTTGGCTGGCTGTAAACCTGGTGTTGAGTACAGAGATGTAAATGTAGAACTGTCAGGTACTTGGGCTGCCAGCGAATCTGAAAGATATACAATTACTTATTCATCTTTCGAATCAGAAAATACATACAAAGGTGACAATCTTGTTATTGTTCAGGATTCTGCAAGTTCTGGAAGAATTTTTATTAAATACACACAGGTTGCAGACTGGTCTAAAGGACAGGAAGATGAACCTGCTGATAAAACAGGATGGACTTTTTCATTTGGTAAATGGTATCCAAGTGATGTAGCATTAATTGGAAAATGGTACGCAATTTCTTATAAAGATTTAACTTCAAAAAGTATAAAGCTTTCTGGAGCTTATGGTGCTAAAAAAGCAGCTGATACTCTTGAAGAAGCAATTGCTGAATTTACTGCTGAGAATAATTATTTTGCTTTTTATTCAGATTGTGTAAAAACAGGTTTTGCAGATAAATAATCTATAAATATTTCCGTTGATTATCCGGGGCGTTGCGGGGCCTTCTGAAAAATAAAATTGCCCCGCAGAAAGGGTAGCGGAAAATGCCGTAAGGCAGTTGCAGCGAGGGGAAGGCTTTCCCCTCTTTTTTTATTTTTATGAGTTTAAAAAAAATTATTTTAATATTACAAATTACTCTGTCCCTTTTGACAGGAATTTTTGGACAGGTTCAAGAGCTTCCGGAAATTACTTTGATTATTGAAAAACCGGTGGCTCAGCAGACTATTGTTATTACGGCAGAAGAGATTCGGGAAAAAAATGTGGAGTCTTTAACTGGGCTTTTGCAAAGTGCCGGGATTCAGATTCTTGCCTATGGTCCTTACGGTTTGGAAAGTAAACCTAGTATTCGTGGATTTACGGATGAAACAGTTCGGGTTGTGATTGATGGTGTTTGTGTAAATAATGCTCAATATGGCACTTTTGATTTTTCTTCTATTGATGTTAATTCCATTGAAAAAATTGAAATTGTAAAAGGCGGCTTTACTGAAGGAATAACTGATGAAGGTGCTGTTGGTGGTGTGATTTATATTACTACAAAATCAATTGAATACGGACAGCATATTTTTGGGGACAGTTCTATAAAATCCTTTTTTAATCTGGACTATCCACTGGATACTTTTTCTCAGAAAATATCATATAGGGGACAGACCTCTGATTCTTCTTTTTTAAAGGCTGGTGTAAATTTTACTTTTGCTCAGAATCATTTTCTATTCGATGATCAATTGAACGGAAATCAGGTTCAGCGGAACAATGCCGAAGTTTTAGATGGAAGTGGTGAATTAAAATATTCTGTTTATTTTGCTGGTGGAAATCTGTTTTCTGCCGGAGAAAGTTTTTATGGTGGAAACAAAAATACTCCGGGGCCGGAACATGGGCATTCAGGAAATCAGCGGGATTATGACAACAATCTGACATTAAACTTAAACCTGCCATCGATTGTAGAAAACTGGCGCTTTGAATCTGGAATAAGCTGGCTTTCTAATACCAGGTTTTATACTTCTTTGGATGAAGATTCGAAACATTATGTAAATACTTTAAAAATGTATTTTTCAGGTTTTTATTACGGAATGGAAAATTATTCTCAAGGACTGGGGCTTTCTTTTGACTATACTAATCTTTCTTCTACCAATGATGGAAATCATACTCAGTTTGCAGGTTCATTTAAGGAAACGGCAAAGTATAGTTTTAATGAGCATTTTTCAGTAAGTTTGCCTTTTGCTGTAAATTTCTGTAATGAGAATTTTGCTTTTATTCCTAAATTGGGCGTTAAATATAACGTAAATAATTTTTCAATAACAGGTAATGTATATAGAATGATTCAATTTCCTAATATGGACGATTTGTATTGGAACGGTTCACCATATTTTGGAAATCCGAATCTTAAACCTGAAGATGGATGGGGTGGAGAAGTAAGTTTTTCTGGAAGCTTTGGAAATTTTTCCGGTTATATTACTGGTTTTACAAACTATTATCAGAATAAAATTCAATGGGCTGGAACATCTCCTCAAAATGTTGCCAGTGCTTTTTACGCAGGCTTGGACGGTTCAATTGAAGCGGCATTTTTTGAAAAGGATTTGCAGTTTAAGTTGAATCTGGAATATTTATATAATCGCCTTCTAGATAAATCCAATTCTTTGACTTATGGAAAAAAAATTATGTGGACTCCGGATTTTACGGCAGGATTTTCGGCGGTTTATAATAATGATGATTTTAATCTGATTTTAGAAGGAAATTATGTCGGAAAAAGATATACATCCAATTTGAATGTTTATTTTATGGAGCCTTATTTTCTTGTAAATGCTTGTGGTGAATTGAAATGCTGGAAAAATGTGGCACCATATATAAGACTGGACAATATTTTTAATACAAAATATCAGGCTGTTGAAAATTATCCTATGCCTGGATTTTCTATGACTTTAGGTGCAAAATTGAGATTTGATTATGAATAGGCTTGGGAAATAAGTCTTTCCTTTATACTGAAATTTCACTATATTTGTAAATGAACTGAAAAAGAAAATAATTATTTTTGGAGAAATAAAATGGCAAAAAAGAAGATTCCAATTACATTACTTTGTGGTTATCTTGGAGCTGGAAAAACAACCTTATTAAATCGAGTTCTTACAAATCAGAAAGGTTATAAAGTTGCTGTTATTGTTAATGATATTGGTGAAGTAAACGTTGATGAACGTCTTATTTCAAAAGAAGCAAAAATTACTGATACAGGTTCAATTGTTCCATTAACAAACGGTTGTATTTGTTGTGATTTAAAATCTGATATGGTAAAACAGATTGAAGATTTAATGAAAACTGGAAAATTCGATTACATTATGATTGAAGCTTCTGGTGTTTGTGAACCTATGCCAATTGCTCAGGCTATTGAAACAATTGAAATTGGAAAGCTTGATAATGTTGTTGGTGTTGTTGATGCAGCCCGCCTTGTTGATGAATTTGATGAAGGAAAATCTTTACTTAAAGAAAATATTGAAGAAGAAGATATTGAATCGCTTCTTATTCAGCAGATTGAATTCTGTTCTACATTAATTGTAAATAAAAGAGATTTGGTAACTGATGAACAGATGAAAATGGTTCGTGCTGTTATTAATAAGATTCAGCCTTCTGTAAAAGTTATTGAAACAACAAAATGTGAAGTTCCAGTTGAAGATATTATTGGAACAAATCGTTTTGATTTTGAAACTGTTTATGCTTCTGCAGGTTGGGTAAAAGAACTTGAAGAACACGAAGAGCATGAACATGACCATGACGACGATGATGATGAAGTATGCGAAAAATGCGGACATCATCATGAAGAAGGTGAAGAATGTGACCATGACCACGATCATGATCATGATCATGATGAACACCATCACGAAGGTCATGAACATCATCATCACCATGAACACAGACATGAAGGTGAATCTGAAGATGAATATGGTATTGGATCATTTGTTTATTATAGAAGAAAGCCTTTTGATAGAATTAAGTTAGATCAATATGCAGCTAAATGGCCAAGAAGTATTATTCGTTCTAAAGGTGTTGTTTGGTTTGCAGATGAAGAAGACATGGCTGTAGTTCTTGAAACATCTGGTCGTCAGATTCAGGCTGGTTATTCTGGTCAGTGGCTTGCTTCTTGTCCTAAAAAAGAACAGGAAAAAGTCTTGAAAGAAGAACCTGAAATGAGAAAAGACTGGGATGAAAAAGTTGGTGATAGAATGATTAAAATGGTAATTATTGGTCGCCATTTGGATCGTAAACAGATTGAAGCTGATTTGGATAGTTGTTTAGCTGACTAGAAAAATCCTTAAATAGCAAAAAAGCTGGAAATTGGGACTCCGATTTCCAGCTTTTTTACTTTAAGGATAATTAATCACAGATAACAGCATTTCGTCTTTCAATTTCAAAGGTTCCAAGATAATCGCCTATCCAATAGTCAATTGTATTAATTCCGGCGATATATGTTGTATTTGTTCCCATATATCCAAGTTCAGTTCTGTCTCCAGAAGTATGACCTTCAATATATGCAAAACCGACAACATTTCCATCACTGTCAAAATCTCTACATAAGACAGTCATCGTATGTCCAATCCAGTTTTCTCCATCTACATGATCCGGATTTTTCCAAACAAGGACAGTTCCTGGAGAAAGGATATCAGGATTTTGTAAACTCTTATATGCATTTGCTCTTTCTTGCACTTGACCTTTCCCTTTTCTATATTCGTTTCTATTAAATCCTGTTGATGTTTGTTTTACATTTGCATCTGTATTTCCAGTGAAGAACGACCATGAATTAATTTTCTGTCGGGCTTTTGAATATTGTTCATTGTTATGTGCTTCTCTGAATGCATCTGCCATTGTCGAGTATCCACTTATCCCTGCGTAGGTTGCTGCATTTGCATCTACTGCTCCTGAAACATCTGCACAGTCATAAGTGTGATGAATTCCTGCACTTGATCCAGCGCCATGATAAGCTTGTTCATCAAACAACAAATGTTCTGCTACTCCTTCATTATATCTCGCTAATTGATATGGTGATAAACAACTTTTTTCAAAGCCTGTAAAATCACTATAGTTAACAGGATCGCAACTACAATATGCATACCAGTTAAATCCATCTTTTTTAGGATCTTTCGAAATAAATGATTTCATCGAAGGCATATAATCTCTCTGACCAAGATCATAAATACAATTACTGATTCTTAATGTATTCTTAGAGTTACTAAGACTTAAATACTTTGACGATACCTCCTTTTCAGAGCAAGGATTTCCCCAGGTATCATAATCATTTATACCAATACAGTTTCCATATTTATCAATAACTGCAGTTACTGATGTTAATGAACTGTTCATCATAATAAAATCAGTTTCTTTTCCAGAAAGGGATTTATTATCAAGATAAAGATATGCACTTGGAATTCCATTTGCTACAATCGAAATACAAGGTCTACTTTCAAACTTTAATTCAGTTGATTCGATTTCATTTAAAATCTTTTCAGCTGAAGTTCTGGTTCTAAAGCCATTAAATTTCTCGTATTCCATTGGATTTACAGTTCTAAAATCTTGTTCTACCGATGGAACATTATTCTGAACTTCGTAATTTACAACTGCTGATTGATTTTGAAAAACTGGCGAATCAATTAATATATCATTTGAAAATCCATCATAAATAAAATAATGTCTTTCTCCTGATGAAGTACTTTCACTGATTCTTCTTCCCAAAGCATCGTAAGTATAAATAGCTGAATCTACATCGCCTGTTTCGTAATCTTCAACAACAATTGAACTAGGACGATTAAATGCTTCATACTTTAATACCATATGATGATACTTGTTCAAAACTTCTTCTAAATTTCCATTTTTACTCCATGAATAAAATGTTCCCCCTGACATTGTATGTTCACCATGTTTCTGAATCAGTCTGTTTTCACTGTCATATTCATAGATAATCTTTCCAAAAGGATTTTCAACTGATTTTATACTTCCTGATGGTGTATAAGAGTATTGTTCTTTCCAGCAATACTGATTTCTATCAATTTTTCCAGGCAAACCTGATTCTTTTAATAATCCAGACAGTACATTAAATTCATCATAAGAGATTTTTAAAACAGAACCTTTTGGTCTGTCTTCTTTAATAAAAATTCCACATTCAACAGCTTCTTTTTTCGCATTATTCAAAATTTCATTATTATAAGGATATTCTGTGGAAATTAATCTTCCTTCTGAATCGTATGTGTATTTTGTAATTTGTCCATCTTTTCCAGAATTGAGAAATTTTCTTCCATTGTCGTCATAAAGAGTAAAATCCCCCGAAACAACAAGTCCGTATGGTTCTTTTGCATAAGATGCAATTTTCTTTCCATATGAATCATATTTTGAAAAAATCTGAATTCCATTTGAAAGTTCTCGTTTTTCTTCACGACCAAATACATCATAGAAAATTAAAATATTTGAATTATCTTTGTTTTCCTTCACAGATGATATTTTCCCTGTAGAATCATAAACGTATTCAATGTCAAAAAAACTTCCATATTTTCTGATACATCTTCCAACAGTGTCGTAATCATAAAAAACTTTAACACCAGTCTTTATTTCACCTTCTTCTACAAGTTTTTTTCCCGTATCATAGATGTAATAAAAATCTTCATCAGGGCTTTTTAATGAAGTAATCATTCCTAAAGCGTTTTTCTTTATTTCATAAGTATCTTTTGAATTAAAGATTTGTTTGGTGGAATTAGAAAAATTGTCATAACTGTAAGAATAATTATTTCCATCAAAATCATTCACAGAAATCAATCGATTTCCTGAATCATAAAAATAATTTGCAGAATAGCCCATGGAATTTGTTTCTCTTATTAAATTCATTGAATCATCAAAAACTTCTTTATAGATTGATTCATTACCTGTTGATACAAATAATGAGTTTGAATCTTTTTCATAAGTTAAGAAATTTTTGTTTGATTCATATCCTTTAACAGAATTAATCGATCCGTCATAATTGAATTCAAAAGATTTAACATTTCCAAAATCATCAGTAATGGATGTACAATTTCCAGATTTATCATAAGTACATTTCAATACAGAAATGCCAAATTCATAATTTTCCAGAATTTTTCCATCTGATGCCCACACATTCTTTTCTACAGAAATTTGATTTACAAATCGTTCAATAAGATTTCCAATACAGTCATAATTAAACTCTGTTACAATTCCATCTTCGGTAGTTTGCGAAATACAGTTTCCAAGAATATCATAATCGTAAGTTGTTTCACCGTTAGAATCCTGAATTTTAATTAAATTTCCCCAGCAATCAAAATAATTCTTTGAAACATATTTGTTACCTTCAATTTTTTCTACACAGCGGTTTAAATCATCATATTTGTATGTACATTCATAACATAAATCAGAAGGTAAATTATAAACTTTTTCGTCTATTTTACGATCTTCGTAATCATAGTCATACAATGCAAAATATGAAGGACCATTTTCTCTTATGCAACGACCTTTGTCATCATAAATAGCTGTAAAAATCGAACCATCAAAATCTTCCCTATAAATAAGATTGCCGTTTCCATTGTAAGTAATAGTTGTTTCAAGCTGATTTTTATTTCTAATTTCAACCGTAGAATTTCCATTATTACTATAATAGAAATCACTTCGTTTACCTTTTTCTACAACCGAAGAAATCTTTCCTCCCTTTGTGTAAAATCGCTCTTCAACAGCTCCATCGGGACGCATTATCTTTACAAGTTGATTTTTATTATTATAAAAATACTTTGTATCATCTAGCGTTCCTTTCTTTACATTCATAACGAAACCATTGCTTAAATCTTCGTAAGAAACTTTGTACAATTGTTTTTCATCTTTCTTAACTCCATTCATAACGTAACAACAGCTTTCGGAAATAAGTCGATTTTTATTATCAAAAGCATATTCCATACGTAATCCCTGAGTTTCATCTTTCAAATCCCAAATTGTACAGGCTGTCATAAGCTGAGGTTTGTCATATTCATAGGATAAATATTTTTTTCCGTCCAAAAGAACTTCTACAGGTTTTCCTCCACCATCATAAATAGTTTCTTTTGAATAATGCTTACCAGTTTTCAGATCAGTTTCAATTGTTTCAATTTCCTGATTTTTGTAATTAAAACGATGAACTGTTTTTTTATCATCAGAAATTTCAGTCTTAGAATTTTCATCATATAAAATATTTAATACTTGATTATTATGATTAATGTATTTTGTAAGACGATTATTTGAATCATATTCAAAGTTTTCTGTAAACTGATTTCCATTTATATCAATTTCAGTTTTTCTTGTTACAGCTCCAAATGAATTGTATTCATAAATATAACGGCCACCATTTTCTTCAACAGATTTTATAAGACCGTTTGGATAATATTCTAATTTACTGATTGAAACATCGCAGTATTTAGTTTCAATCAGATTACCTTTTTCATCATAAATAAATTCATTAGTAAAACCATCTTTATCAGACTGAAATGTAATCTGACCAAAATTGTTGTATTCAGTTTTTGTACAGACTCCATCTTCAAATCTGATTTCTACAGGCTGCAAATAATCATCGTAAGTAAAATATTTCCATTCATCATTTTCTTTTATTCCGCTAATCTGATTCTTTTCATTGAAAAGGAAACTTCTGGAAACTCCAAATTCATTTTCATAATAAACAGTGGAATTGTTATCATTTAATTCGTAGATTTCAGTTTCACCGGAAGTGGTTTTATGAATTACCTTTTTTTCTGGTAACAAATAATTAAAATATTCTGTATTTCCAGCTTCATCAGTAACTTTGGATACTTTACTGGTTTTATCAGCATAAGAATCGTAGTAAATTTTAATAGTCGAATCGCTGCCTTTTTTTATTGTTGTTAAATTTCCCTGAAGATTGTATGAATAAGTTTCCGCTTTTTTTGAATTATTGCAGGCGTATACAAGAGTTTCGTTTGTATACATAAACTGACTGGTTCCTGAAACTGGACCTGAAATTTTTACAATCTGGTTTTTGCTGTTTCTTTCAATATCAATTATTTCACCAGTTTTGTTTTTAATTTTTGTGATAAATCCATTTTTTGTATAAAATAATTGAACATTTCCATTTCGGTCTTCAATTTTATATAAAAGTCCAGATTTATCAAAATATCGTTTTTCCCCATTTCTGTAATTGATGATATAATCATTTTCATTTCCAGAACTTATATAGAATTCCTGGGCTTTTATTTCATTAAAAGGAACCCAACCTTCACCATCAGATGATGGAACACAAACAACAGGAAATGAATCTTCATCTATAAAAACAAGTGATTCAATTCCAACTTCCAGATTTTGATTATTGGCATAATTTCCATAAGCTACAAATTTATTGATTTTATCAACTTCTGAATTTTCTTCCTGATATTTTTCATATATTTTTTTAATTTCAGATAATTCATTTAATCGTTCATGTATTTCGGCTAATGTTTCTTCACTTCCTTCCGGATAATGCCCTTGTTTTTTAAAGAATTGATCAGCAGTTTCTTTATATGTTGATAACAAGTCAATTTCATTATTAATGATTTTGAGCGATTTAGATGGATCTGTATGTTTTCCTCTTAATATTCGAGAATCTAAACTACAAGTCCAGAGTTTTCCGAAAGACTCTCGTGCAGAATTGTTTCTAAAGCTTCGTTTTATTTGAAACTTATCAAGAAAATCTTCTGCAATAAAATCATCCTTAGAATAAATGTAATTTCCTGTTCCAATCTGGACTGGATCTCCAACTAAACCTGCTTTTTCGTAAGAGTCACCTAATGCTCTGTAAGTATCAATTAAAGCATTTGCAGCTTTGATTCTTGTATCCTGTTTTTCAACAACGTCAAGTCTGGCTTCCTTAATTTGTTTTTCCAGTTCAGTAGTATCACCTTTTGCATTTTTAAGTTTTGTTTCTAATGTGGCAAGTTTTTCTTTTGCGGCAATTTCTTCTCGTAATGCTATGGCCGCTGCACTTTCAGCACTTTGAACATTATCTTTCATGTTTTGACTAGGGCCTTCGTCATTATTGAGACCCAAGCTGTTTCTAATACCATCTCCAATTTTTGCATTCATGTATGAAGGTACTAAAATTGCAATTAATATAGATAAAAATATTTTCCTTAAAATATCTGGTATTTTTTTCATTAAACTCTCCTATAAAAAATTTACCAATTGGTTGTGTAAAAAAGCTTATCTATAAAACTTCCTCTTTTTTCTTTGCAGGGAACATACCATTTGCTGTCCCGGACAAAATCAATTTGTTCAGAAGATGCACCTTTTATGTATCCAGATGGATGTTTCGCCGCAAATAAACCACTTTCGGCAATTGATGCAAAATAAATTCCAGGTCCAGGTTTTTCTGTATCATTTGCCCATCCTTTTACAACAAATTCATTGCTTCTTATTAAAAAGTCATTTTTTTCATCAATTAAATCCAGATGATTTCCTGTCATTTCCACAAGAGAATTTATATCGATATACACGTCACTGCCTGTTGTTCCTTCTGTATAGGTTAGACAATTTGTAAAAATATCATTTATGATTTCATCTCTGGTTATTGGTGAATCAACACATTCAGTTGCAAGTTCCATAAAATTTTCAAAGTTTTCAAAATACTCTTGAGTTTTTGATAAATCTACTACGGTTATAGAAGCTCCGTTTTTATGAGCGTATTCCTTTTGAAACTGATAGACGGCAGAGTCGCAGAAGTCTAAAACTCCTTTTTGAGATTTAGCTGTAAAATCATTAAGCAGAGTAGTGTAATTCCATCCACTGGAAACCAACAATCCTGGACTTCCGATTCCGTATAAGGCTAAATCCTTTAATTCGTAAAAGACTTCTACTTCTCCACCAAAACAGGTATCAAAACCAATAAAATCCAGTTTTTTATCCTGCAAACCTGACTTAATTCCATTTTTCATTTGCTGCAAAGACATATAAGTTCCTGAAGTCGAATCAAAGGCAAATCCTTTATTCTTTTCAATTTTTTCTTCAGATCCACGCCATCCAGTTCCATGACCCCACATAATTAATCCGTAATGGTTAGATTTGAAGTTATTCATCATAAAAGAAACCGCATTCGCCAGCACATAAGTATCAGATAAATCCAGTTCATTTTCTTTACCTGCAACTAATCCTAATTCTTCACAATTAATTTCCGTAGAAATCATTGTTCGGGAATTATTGCTTCTTCCTGTTTTTAAGCTGAACATTTTTGTACCAGACCAGTTACCATTTGAAATATCATAAGAAGGATTTCTATCTAATAAAAATAAAATATTTGTATTTTTACAGTTCAATTTTGAAGTTTCCATTTCCCATATATCTTCAATTGCTTCTGATTCAAGATTATTATCAGCAGCCATATAAATCAGAATGGTCCATTTGTCTTTAGTTGATTTTGAATTTGAACTTGTAGTAACCGATTCACCTGTCCCAATTCCCATAGAAGAATTCAAAAGGGAACATGATGTTAAAGCCAAACAGATTAAATTCAATAAAAAGAATCTTCTCATAACAACTCCAGACCAAAAGGATCGCTCCAAACAGAATTGTCAGAATAAACAATTTTGCTTACATATAGAAAATCAACGGAATAAGGTTCTTCTGGAATAAAAGTCAAATATTTATCCAGACTTACACATAGTTCGCAATTTTCCAATGCCTCAATTGTTTCGTTAATTTCCAGAACAATGTTGTTTTTCCCCGCTATAGGAGGATTTCCATCATTGTCAAAAAGGAAAAAAACAACCGTAAAACTTTTGATTTCTTTATCACTTCGATTAAATAAAGAAAATTCAAACCCCGCATTTTCGTAATCAATGGAATCTTCCAGAACCATTTCACCTTTTATTTGATAAGGAGCACCTGCACTTGCAAATGAACTGCAGCTTGTAATTAAAAACAATAAACAGATTAAAAAATGTTTTAAAATTATATGACTTTTATTTTTCATTATTTTCTCCATAATATTTTTCAACTAGCTTTCGTATTTCCGAATTTTTAGATTTTTTTAATTCTTTAATTTTTTTATAGCTTTCTTTTATGTTTCCCATTTTTTCAAGTCCCACAATTTCATAAAATGAAATACCTTCATTTAATAAAGAATTCTTTTCTCTATAAATTGTATTTAACAATTCCAAACCTTCTTGAAATCGATTTTTCTTATAAAGATTTTCAACTTCAGAAAGGATAAACTCTTTGCTTTCTGTCATACAGAAAAAAACATCAGTTGGTTTGTTAAAACTTACAGAAATACCTTCCATTTTCTTAAATCCAGATTTATATCCCCAAATATAAAATTGACCGCTAGGAATATTTTCAAAACGACAAAAACCTTTATCATTTGTATAAACTTCCTGAGATCTAAAACCTTTTGGACTTGAAGAATAACTGACCAAAAAATCAGAAACTGGATTGTTGTTTTCATCGATAATAAAAATCTGAAGATCCTTTTCTTTTCCAAAGTCAGTAAAATCTGCACTATGGCAGGAATTTAACATCAAGCCGGCAATGAATAATAAAGCAGCCAGAAGAAAAATTTTTTTATTGATTACTGATTTCAATTTTTCCATCCTTATTTTTATAAAAAGTAGTTACAGTTCCATCTTCATGAACAACTTTTCCAACAAGCTGTTTAAAAGATGAATCAGATTCAATTTCTTCATTTTCCAAATCATTTAAAACGGAAGAGTTTTGTTCTAAAATTTCAGATTGTTCTGATTCATTTTGATTTAAAGAATTTTCATTAAGTTTTTCATACCATAAAAAACATCCGGAAAATTCGTTTAATATTTCTAGAGGGCTCAATTCTTCTGGAAAATAATCTGAAAAACTTACATCAAATTCCACAGAATTAAAATTTTTTCTGGAAACTCGTATTTTTTCAGGAAACATTTCTTCCTTCATGAACAATTGGTTCAAATCAGAAAGAAGATTTTTCTCAGCTTTTCCATCAATGGGAATTTCAAACTTAATCTGATAAGGACTAACATTTTCAGAAATAAGTTTTCCATTTTTCGAATAAATCAATTCTCTTATTTCATTTTTAGGAAATTCTGATTCTTTTCTTTCTTTTAACTGAAGAGAAATTCGACTTTTTCCATTTACAGAAAATCCGGGAATTTCATTAGAAAATGATAATGCAGAAAAATTTAATTCTTTCCCATGAGCAGTTAAATTATCCGGATACATATTTGTAATATTTCCGTTAAATTCTTCGATGAATCCATTTATTTTCCATTCAAAAGAATTGATTTTTCCGCCCTGATAATTTATACAGCTAAGTAAAGTTTTCAATAAATTTAAGGCTGGTTCAATTTTATTAATTTCACTTTTTTCTTCAGTCAAAAAAATGATTTCTTCTTTTTCATTTTCAGTATTTATCTGAGCAAATGATAAAAATAGAATTGTAAAAAATATAAATAAACCAGTGCTTAAGATTCCGATTTTTCTAAACAAAGAATTTTTTTTATGAAAAAGAGCTTTTTTCTTAAATTCGGAAGAATATAATCTGCCTGTTTTAAGCTGCTGTTCATAATTTTTAAGAACATAATTATTTATAACAATTACTTTTGCTGCCAAACCTTTTTTAGTGATAGAAACTTTTGAATCAAACTGACATTCATCTGTAAATCCAGGGTGAATTTTTCCCAGTTCATAAATTAAATGTTTCTTTTTCTGATGATTCAATAAAATTGATAAGGGCAGGGGAATTTCATAAATATCATATTCTTTATTTGAAAGCTGAATCTTCTCTCTTTTTTTCATAAAAACTTCTCCTAAAAATTACTCTTTATCCTTTTTTGAAAAAACTTCGCCAATACTGTTTTTGCTCTTCCAGATTCCGCACATTAAGGTGAAGTCCGGATTATCTGGGACAATCATAAAATCTTGTGCATCAGACCATCCAATATACTCAAGATTCCACATTGCTCTGCAAGATTCCTGCCATTGATTCAGATTCTGAAATCCTTTTCCATTACAAGTTTGTTTAAAACTTTCTGAAATAAATTTTTCACATTGAAGTTGATTCTTTCTTTCCAGAATTTTTCTTTCATTTTTCTCACACAATCTGATTCCGCCATTTATGGAAATAAAAAGCAGGGAGAGAATTGTAAATGAACTAATTATCTGAATAAAATTCATAAGATTTTCCTGTCATTTCAAAAATTTCATTCTTATTATTTTCTTCCAGCGACTTATAGAAAATTTTCTTCTCTTTTTCCCATCTCAACTCCAATGCCCGATTTTTTAAATTCCAGGATGATAAAACAGAAGAAAACACAACTGCAAGAATTATTACTCCTCCTGAAAAGAAAAAATTATTCCCAAGAACAGATGTCAGCATTATTTCCTACACCTCCTTCTGTTTTATCTGGGCCGTATGAGTAAAGAACGAATGGAATATTCTGATTAACTTGTTGTGGAAGAGGAGAGCTTTCTGCAGAAATGTATCCAAATTTTTCTCCCCAAGGATCCAAAGCTGGTTTCTTTTCCAGATAAGGTCCATTCCAATTGTCGGGAACAGGATACATTTCCGGTTTTTCCCATAGGGCATTAAGACCCTGTTCTGTGGTTGGGAATCTTCCGCAGTCAAGAAAGTATGATTGTAAGGCAGAACTATATTCTTCAATTTGATTTTTTGCTGAAGTTCGCTTTGCCGTTGCAACCAGTTTTGAAACTGATACAGTGGTTCCTGCTGTAAGTGCAGCTCCAATTGCCAGGACTCCCAATGTTTCAACAAAGGTAAAACCTTCTTTCCATCCTTTTTTTCTTTCATTTTTTCTCATCTCCATAATCTTTTTTAAATTTTTCTTCACTTTTGTCTCCTTAAAAATCAAAAAGAGAATAATTCTCCAGATAAAAGTGGTAAGGCTGTGTTCATTAAGAAAATAAGAAGAAATCCACCTGTTCCTGCTATAAACATTGGTTCAATTAATTTAAGACAAAACTTTCTTTTTTTATCCAAATCCATCTTCAATTTAGAAGCGATTTTCTCAAATATTTGAGTTTCATTTCCTGCATTTTCAGCAAAATAAAACATATTCTGAATCTCGTCCCATTTTCTTGAATTACTGCAAATAAATGCATTTTTTAACTCAACACCATATTCCAGTCTTTCTCTTGCGTTCAAAAACAATTGTCCCTCAGGACTTTCTTTTCCAAGAATTTCTGCTGAAGTTTCAATTGCAGAGCCAAATGATTCACCGTTTTTTAAAAGAAAATCGGCTGCCAAAAAAGCTTCATATAATTTGTCAGATCCAAGATTTTTCTTAATAACCCAGCCACCACAAAAACAAAACACACAAAGAAAAACAACTGCATTTCCGCAAGATGAAATTAAATTACTGGTGCCAAAAGCTTCAATTTGTTCTCCAACAAAAATATTTTTTCCATATAGTAATAAAAATCCCACTGCTATAAATGCCAGAATAATAACAAAAACCGGATATAACAGGCTTTCAATAATTCTGTTATGATTTTCTTCCTGTCTTTTGCATCTTTCCCTCAAAAAAGAAATTATCTCCGATAAATTTCCAGTTTTTTCAGAAAATCTGATAAAACTTATATAGGTGTTGTCAAAACTGATTTCTTTTGAAAACTTCAATGCATTTGCAAAAGATTCACCATTTTCAAGTTTATTGAGAAGTTCTTTACAGCATAAAGTGATTTCATCAGATTTCTTTTTCCTTAAGTTTTCTCTGCTTAATATTTTTAATGCATTTCCTAATGGAAATTTTTGTTCAATCATTAATTCGCTTAATGCTTCTGTAAATTTTCTGATTTTTTTCTTATTTGAAGAAAACATTTTTATCCCTCCAGTTGCCTGTAATTCTTATCCTCAGTTTTAAATACCGGTGTAATAATATTCTCCCCATGAATATCTGCTACAAATCCTTTTTCATCCAAATCAACATAATTTTTCAAATGACTAAAACAGGAATTTATTTCTTTTTCAGATAATTCTTCCTTTATTTTCATTTGAAGTTTTTCCTCTGGAACTGAAATATCAGCCAAAAGATTCATCTTGTTTTCTGAATGATTCATTTCCTGAATAATTACACCTTTTAATACAGAGACAATTGCATTTCTTGAAATTCCAAGATCTTCAAGACGCATTATTGCCCCAGATGCACTGGTTGTGTGTAAAGTTGCAATTACAAGATGCCCCGTAAGAGAAGCTCTTATAGCTGCCGATGCACTTTTCTCATCCCTTATTTCACCAATCATCAATACATCCGGATCCTGTCTAAAAACATGAACCAAAGCTTCCGAAAAGGAATTTTTTATTTTCCCATCAATCTGAATTTGAGTGATTCCCGGAATTACATATTCAGGAGGATCTTCCAGACTAATGATTTTTACATTTCCATTATTAATAGTTTTGATTTTCTGCAACATTGAGGCTGCTGTTGTTGATTTTCCTGCTCCCGTAGGCCCACAAATAATAATCAAACCGTTTTTTTCATTACATAAATCAAGAATTTTCAATTTTTGACTTTCATTAAACCCAAGATTTTCAAGATTCAATGGAATTCTGGAAGTATCAAGAATTCTTATAACAACAGATTCATTTTCATCAGAATAATTTTTCCCAATAATTCCCATGGAAGAAACTCTGACAAATAAAGGTTCTTTTCTACCGTATACAAAGTGTCCATCCTGACTTCGTCTTTTTTCTAGAACATTCATTCCAGCCAGCATCTTGATTCTTTGAATAAGTTCAACCGTTTTATTACCCTCAAGTATAAATTCCGTTTCCAGTTTCCCATTTATTCTGAAACGAATCAGATTTTCTTCTATATGAATATCTGTTGCTCCTTTATTTTTAGCTTCTGCCATAATGGAATCCAATAAAATAACTGCAGCTGCATCATCACCGTTTTTCTCATTTTTACTGCTGCTATCAATTGATTCTGTTTCTGCTTGTTCATTTACTACAGCAGAAAAATTTTTTCCATAAAGTTTAGAAACACATTTTTTAAGTTGCTGTCTGTTTCCTTCAAAAAACTCTATTGCAGGTAAAGTACGAAATTCTTCAGGACAATCTTTTTGAGTAATTACAAAGTTTACATAATTACAAAAGGCTCTTGTTAATCGTTTCTTTAAACTTTCATCCCAATATTTTTCCATTAAGAATTTTATAGAAGAACCTTTTTGATCAATAATTGCAGTTCCGTTGTAAAGACAATAAGCCGGAGTTAACTTAAACTCATATTTATTCATTACTAACAGCCTCATTTCTAAAAAAATCAATTAATGAATTACATTTATCGATAATCCATCCTTCATTTTCTTTATCAGCCGTTTTTTTAATTTCTATTTCCTGCTCAATATGAGGAACAAGGTAAATTACCATTTGGGAATTCTGTTTAATATTTTCTTTTCCTCTAAACAACCATCCAATTAGAGGAATTTTCCAAAGCAGAGGAGTGTGGCTTTCTGAAATTGATTGACTGTTCTCAATAAGCCCACTTAAGATAACCGGTTCTCCATTTTTTCCCCGAACTTCCGTTGTTATGATTTTTTCACTGGTTGGAGGCGGATTCCCTGTTGCCGACGAACTATCGTTTCCTCTTCGAGTCACAGAAGCTGTAACAGAACTTGTTATCATTCCGTCACCGCTAATCCATCCCGTTACATCTAATTTAAGCCCCGAAATAATTTCTTTAGTAACGCCAGAATAAACAGGCTTCCCTGTATCCGGATCCAGATTGTTATCTCTGTATCTATAAGTGTTTGTGTTTTGAAAACTAATAGGCTTTCCACAGATTCCCCATAATGTAGTATCAGCAAAGATCTTGGTTTTGTTGTTCTCTATAGAACTTTCCATACTGGCTGCAAAATCAATTCCAAACGTGCTAATCACATTAAGGTTTAAATTCATTACATTTCCCAGTTTTACGCCGAAATTATTTCTATCACCAGCAGAAATTCTGTCAAAAGTAACTTTTCCATTAAAGGTATCTTCCATTCCGTTTTCAAACTGCAAAATTAATAAATCATAGCTGATTCTTTGAACAGGTTTATCAATAAGAATTAAATCCTTCTTAAAATCCTCAAAGTTTTTTCTAGAACCTTTGAAATAAACACACGATTTATCTTCAGTCAAAACAAAACAGTTTCTATCCACGTCAGGAGGTAACTGTTTCATTAGTTCTTCAGGTTTCAGGTATTTTAATTCCACAAGAAAAGCATTTTCCCTTTGATCAACAGTTTTTTTAATTTCCTGAACAATTTTCCAGTCTTCACCAGATAATTTGCATAAAAACTCAAATTCACTGCCAAGAGAAATAGTTTCAACCTTTCCTAATCGTTTTCCAAGAATTCCAATAAACTTATCAGCTTTAATGTAATCCAGATAAATTTTTTCCCATTGTTTGTTCTCATCAGATATTTTTTCTCTAGAATCAGATTCTGAAACTATGTAATAAATTCCATCACTTATTACAATTCCAAGTCCATTCTGAATACAGAATTTATTCAAAACATCATCAAAATCTTTTCCAGAAAAACAAGACCTTAAAACTTTCCCATCATTTCCTGCAAGAAAACAGAATTCTTTTTCACAGTCCTTTTCACAAAATTCAAACAGCCGGTTTAATACATCTAGAATTCTGCAATCCCGAACATCAATAAAAATCGAACCATTTGATTTTTTTCCAATTTGAACAAATCCTCCAGTTGTAGAACTTACAATGGAATTTCCGTTCTTTTTTCCGATATGAAATCCATTTTCAGAAGAAGACAATTCATACCCAGAAAACCTTTTTACAAGATTTTCCAGCAATTCTTTTTCCGATAAATCTTTCAAATGAACAGAAAAAATCCCTCCAGGTAAAGAATCAAAAGTAACAATACTTTTAAAATCCTTAGAAATTCTTTCTACAATTAAAGACGCATTCAAATCAAAAGCATCAAGACAGTATTTTCCATCTTCACAAGCAAGTTTGATTTTACTTACAATCCAGTTGTCTTTATTTTTTTCAACATAAAGTCTCTGAGATACAAGAAAAGAATCGAAAGCTTTTTCAAAATCAACACCAGTAAATCTGAAATTTCCTTTACCAGACACCGTATCATCACCAATAATCGAGATCCCCGTGTCCATAGAAACTGCAAACAACAAATCCCTAATGTCGCAATCAGAAAAGTCCCAGCTAAAAATTTTACCTTCCGCAGCCACAAAAGAACCGGCCACCAGCAAAAAAACAATGTTAAGTAATTTAAGAAATTTAGATTTCACCACACACCTCTTACAAGTTAATATGCAGTTACTTTTCGATTTCGGACCATTTTTCAGAAAAAAAATTTAAAAATTACAGGGGCAAATTCTTTAAATATATAAAAACGTTTTTTTATTAAACGGCCTTCCGCAGTTCAGTAACCCTCAGCCGCTTCCCTCAGTCCCGATGGTCCTTCAGTCCAGTGGCCAGCAAAGCTGCTGCTTCACGCCTTGGCCCCAATTGTTTTTAGGAAATATGAAAAAGAATTCAGTTAGCTTAAAAAATTTTAAAAAAATTTAAAAAAAATACTTTTTGTAGAAACATAAATATGTTATAATTTACTCCCGAGGAATAAATGACTTACCTAAGTCTATTTCCAAAGGAGATAATAGAATGAAAAATGCTTACGTAAACCGTATTTGGGAAGAAGTAAAAGCAAAAAATGCCAATGAACCTGAGTTCTTACAGGCAGTTGAAGAAGTTTTGACAACACTGGAACCAGCTGTTGATCAGATGCCAGAATTGGAACCAAACGCAATTCTTGAAAGAATGGTAGAACCAGAACGTGTTATTATGTTCCGTGTTCCTTGGATGGATG
>JAKSTJ010000045.1 GCA_024402635.1 Treponema sp.
ACCTAGCCTTATAGGCTAAGTGCAAACCACCCGTTTTACGGGTGGTTATGATTTTTCAGTGTCTGATTTTATTATTTAGAAGTTTTGATTGCTAAAGAAGTACCATCGATTACAATATTTGTATTACTTCTAGTTTCTAGATTTAATTTTTTTGTTGTTCCAGTTTCAGTAATAGTACATGTACAAGAATATTTATTAATTCCGGTTCTAGTAAATGTATATGTTCCTTTTATTGTTGAAGTTTTAGGATTTGTTTCAACTGGAGTAGAAGTTACAATGAAGTTTCCTGATGTAGGGTTTGCTGTATTTGTAGGAACAAATTTATATGTATAAGTTATTCTTGGAATTTTTACTGTAGTACCAGATAATTCAACATTTACAAAGTTGTCAATTGGATAAATTGGTGTTGTGAGTTTTTTTAAGTCAAAATCATAAAACTCATTATGATAAATGATTGTGTAATCATTTTTTAGTGTAATGTAACGTGTGTCAAGAGTAGTTGGTTCATTACTTGTATGTTTTAAATAGTAAGAATCATATCCTTCAAACTGAAGAATATAATCTGTTCCGTTTAAAGTAACAGAAGTAGCGGAATTAAATTTAAGAGTGTAATCACCGTAAGTGAATGTAGATCCAACAAAATGTGAGACAGGAATAGTTTCAACATTTTTACTGATGGCAGACTGTTTTGTTGTCTCATTTGTTTCTGTATTTGTCATAGTTACTTCCAGAGACATCTGTTTTGTCTTTGTATCATAAGTTCCAGTAACACTTGCCAAAGTAGTAGGTGCTATTTCTTGAGCTGTTGGTTCTGCAGACTTAATTGATAAAACACTTCCTGATTTTGTTATTTTAATGTTATAAATTCCAATGAAGATCGCATAATTCATTTTAACAGTGTTTCCGTCTGGGTCACTGTCATCTTTTATGAAAATAACAGGAACATCACCGCTAGCTGTTTCTGTAGCATCTGTAAGGTGCATGGCAATTGGTAATTGATCTGCAAGATTTAATTCTGGTTCTTGTGCAGGGACATCGTTTTTACAGCCTGTAACATTGAGTAACAGTATAGAAGCAAAAATTGAAACAATAGCTGATTTTACAAAAAGATTTTTTATTCTCCTTTTTTTTGTTTGTTACTTAAAGTTTAAGAGGTTTTAGCAATATAATCAATGGATAATTATTGGAAGTCTCTGTTTATGAAAAAAAATCAAGTTATAAATTTTTTTATTGTTAAGGCTGGAAAAAACTGATGCGTTAGGGAATGCAAATTATTTTTTGAAAGTGTTTTTCGTATGAATGGGACAGAGCAAATTGGATGGAAATCTTACGAATGGGACAGAGCAAATCAACTTATTTTTTTTCTAAAGATGTATGTTTTATATTTAAAATCTTCTGTTGAAAAAGGCTCGTATATATCCTCTTGTAGAAGTTCGTATCCGTTATCAAAATACCATTGAACATTACATTCCCCATCAGTCCAGAGATAAATATTCTTATAACCAAATTTCTTAAAACAATCCGCTGCTTCATCTAGAATTTTTTTTCCATAACCTTTTTTAATACTGACAAAAAGACATAATTTAATATCTTCTTCAGTCATATAAGCAAAAGTTCTTTCTTCCATCATTTGAAGATATTTTTGACCTGTCATAAATGAGTTTCTTTCTGTTTCATTCAATTTTTCTAATTGAAAATCGAGCCAGGTGGAATCATTTATATCATTTTTTACTGCAGCAAACGCTATTGCACAAAGCTGGTTTTCTTCCGTAAGTTGAAATTGCATTTTATTTTCATGCATGTTTGTACGGATGATCATTTCTACATAGAGTTTATTAAAACTATCTTCTGCTCCGTCTACTTTCCATAAAGGAAAAAGTCTTTCTACCAATTGCGGAATATTATTTATGTCGAATTGTTGTAACATGTGAATTTGCTCCATGTGAATTTGCTCTGTCCCATTTGTCAGAAAACTGTATTGCTGAATTTGCTCTGTCCCATTTGTCAGAAATTTATATTAATTCAATCAGTTTATTGACATCATCTTCCTTAGTAGCCCAACTTGTAGCAAAGCGTACAACAGTATGGTTTTCATCATATTTTTCCCAGAAACTGAAAGTAACAGATTTTTCTAATTCTTTCATTTTTGAATTTTCGAGAATTATAAATTTTTGATTTGTAGGAGATGAAATGAATGTTTTATACCCTTTATTTATAAATGCTGATTCCATTTTATCTGCAAGAATAACAGCATTTTTAGCAATTTTAAAATAAAGATCATCAGTGAATAATTCATCAAACTGAACGCCCAGTAACCATCCTTTTGCAAGAAGTGCACCATGCTGCTTTATGAGTGTAAAAAAATGAGGGACAGACCCTGGTTTTGGAAAAACGACTGCTTCCCCAAATAAAGCTCCCACTTTTGTTCCACCAATATAAAAAGCATCTGCATTTTGAGATAGAATTTCCAGAGTGATATCATTATTTTGAGCTGCAAGTCCATATCCTAATCTTGCTCCATCAACAAAAAGTTTCAAATTGTATGTATCACAGATTTTACGAATTTCTTTTAATTCAGCTGCGGTATAAAGTGTGCCATATTCTGTCGGAAGTGAAATATATACTGCTGCGGGTTGAGGCATATGTTGATTATTTACGTCACCGAAAAAAGTCTGGGCGTAATTCTGTAAAGTTTCAGGTAATAATTTTCCATTTTGTTCTGGTAATTCAATTACTTTATGACCTGAATCTTCAATGGCTCCCGCTTCATGACAGGCAATATGTCCAGTTTTTGGGGCAATTACAGCTTCATATTTTTGTAAAAGTCCATCAAGAACTGTTGAATTGGTTTGAGTTCCACCTACCAGAAAATAAATTTCTGCGTCAGGACAATTACAGGCTTTTCTGATTTTCATTTTTGCCGATTCGCATATTTCATCAGTTCCATATCCTGGATTTTTTTCAAAATTAATTCTTTGTAATCTTTCTAAAATTTGTGGAATACAACCTTCTGTATAATCACTTTCAAATCTGAGCATCTTTTTTTCCTTAGTATTTTTTTTGATTGTAACATATTTTTTATTTATAACGCAAACTTGTTCTTACAAATGGGACAGAGCAAATTCTCATACAAACTCTTACGCCCGGGACAGAGCAAATTCTCACATTTTAATTGTTATATTTAATTAGTGTGGTAAAATAAATTTGTTATATGTTTGCGAAAATTAATAGAAGATATCGACGTTTTAAGTTTATATTTTTTTTCTCACTGGTAATTCTGATTTTGATTCCTGTGTTTTTTACAATTTATCAAATGGGATTTTTTTCCTCTGTCCCAAAAATAGAAACTGAAAATCATTATTCAGAAAATTCTCCTGTTCTGAAAGTTGTTGCAGATTACGATTTTTGCCCCCGTTCTTTTTATGATGAAAACAATCAGATTTCAGGGCTTGATATTGAAGTCGTAAATATCATTGCTAACGAATTAGGATACAAACTTGATATTGAATTTTATGACTGGCCTACTTGTAAAGAAAAAATGCTGAATGGTGAAGCAGATCTTCTTTTAGGATTGGAAATATACAGCGAAATGACAGGCGTTTCAAAAACTATTCCAATTTCTTATGATCATATTTCTGTTTATGGTAAAGAATCTGTTTTTACTGTTTCATCCCTTTCGAATAAGAAAGTTGGTTTAATGGCTAATTCTATCATAAAAGATTTGTTTGATTTGAATTGTGAGTATGTTGAATATTATACTAACACTGAAATTTTAAAAGCAATTGAATCTGGCGAAGTTGACTTTGGTATCTGCCACAATGCTATTGCCAATAAAATTATAAAAAATGAAAAACTGAATGTTGAGCCGGGATTTACCTTAATGGAAAGTTATCCTACTATTGGCGTAAGGGCTGATAAACCAAATCTTGTTTACGATATTGATAAAGTTATAAAAAATCTTGGAGAAGCTGGGACATTAAAGAAACTGGAATCTAAATGGATAGAAAGATTTTCTTCAATAAAATCATTTTCTACCGTTTTCCGAAAGTATGAATATTTTTACATTTTTTACTATATAATTGCTTTGATTTATTGTTTCTTAATGGCATTTATTTTAATTTATGTAAAAACTCAAATTAAAATTAAAAAGCATATCGACATTCTTTCTTCTGTAGCTGAAATTTATATGTCCATGCATTATGTTAATCTGAAAACCGACTCTGTTGAAGAATCTCTTAGCGGTAATGAAAATATTAATAAAATAATTGAACTGGAAGATTCTGCCAGCAATAAGATGATTAAAATTATGACTACTCAGGTTGTACCGTCTGATGTAGAAAAAGTTCTTACATTTACAGATTTATCTACGCTGCCAAATCGTCTTGGTGACAAAAAAACAATTTCTGCTGATTTTGTTGGTAAAAATGTTGGGTGGTTCCGCTGTCAGTTTATTGCAGTTACTTATGATGAAAACAATGTTGTTCAGTCTGTGATTTTTACAACTCAGGTAATCAATGATGAAAAAAAGAGGGAAGAGGAACTGATTTATCTCTCTTCCGTTGATGAATTAACTCGTCTTTTTAATCGTCGTGCTTATGAAGTTGATGCTGCCGGTGAAAATAAAAAACTTTCTGAAGATTTTGTTTACATTTCTTTTGATTTGAATGGTCTTAAAAGACTTAATGATTCTAAAGGTCATGCTGCTGGTGATGAACTTTTACAAGGGGCTGCAGAAAGTCTTTCTATGGTTTTCAATCCTTATGGAAAAGTTTACAGAATGGGTGGTGATGAATTTTCTGCCATGCTTCATGGTGATGCAGAAACAGTTTCAGACTTAATGGACACTCTGGAAAAAATTCTTAAACGCTGGAATGGTACTTATGTAAAAGAAATTTCAATTTCATCTGGAATTGTTATGGCAAAAGATTATCCTGGAAAAACTGTAGAAGAACTGTCTCAAATTGCTGATGATTTAATGTACAAGGCCAAAGAAGAATATTACAAAAAAACTGGAAATAGACGCTGATTGTATTTTCTTCAATAAAAAACTATTAACTTTTATATAACTTTTCATTAAAATAATTCTATTGATTTTTTATTTTAGGAGTCTTAAATGGCACGTACACATTATATCGCTGGAAACTGGAAAATGAATACAACTAAAGCAGAAGCTGTTGCTTTAGCTAAAGATTTAGTTGAACAGTTAAAAGGTAAAACAAACAAATATATGATTGGTGTTCCTTTTGTATATCTTGATGCAGTTGCTCAGGTTGTAAAAGGTTCAAATATTATTCTTGCTGCTCAGGATTGTGCTGCAACAGACAACGGAGCTCACACTGGTGAAGTTTCATGTGCAATGCTTAAAGATATTGGTTGTGGATGTGTAATCCTCGGTCACTCAGAACGCCGCCACGAAATTGGTGAATCTGATGAATTAATCAATAAAAAAGTTCGCAAGGCTTTGGCTTCTGGTCTTGAAGTTGATCTTTGTATTGGTGAACTTTTAGCAGAACGTGAAGCAGGAGAAGCTGAACAGGTTTGTGCATTCCAGCTTTCTGCAGGTCTTGCTGGTGTTACAGCTGAACAGATGAAAAACGTAACAATCGCTTACGAACCAGTTTGGGCTATTGGTACAGGTAAAACTGCTACTCCAGAAGATGCTCAGGCTATCCATAAATTCATTCGTGATTACATTGCAAAACTTTATGATCAGAAAGTTGCTGATGAAGTAATCATTCAGTACGGTGGATCAATGAAAGCTTCTAACGCTCCAGAACTTTTGGCTCAGCCAGATATCGACGGTGGTTTAATTGGTGGAGCTTCATTAAAGGCTGATACATTTGTACCAATCTGTGTTCTCTAATCTGATTAGATAACTAAAAAACGGGTCGTCCATAATGATGACCTGTTTTTTTTAAGGGTTTAATGTAAATCCTTAAAACAACGAAATTATGGACTTAAGAAAGTTTTTGATTCGTTGAATATCAAATAGTTAAAAATGTAAAAAAAAAATGGCAATTGAAGTTTTTAACCGTAGGGAAATAAAGTATTTAATTTCTCAGGAAGATAAAGATGCTTTGCTTTCAATTATAAATGATTATATGATTAGCGACGCATACAACAAAAACGGTGCTACATATAAAATCTGCAATCTTTATCTCGATACACCTTCAGATGAACTTATTATTAAATCTTTAGAAAAACCTGATTATAAAGAAAAAATCCGCTTGCGTAGTTATGGAACATCCTCTTTAGAAGATACAGTTTATTTAGAGAGTAAAAAGAAATTTAATGGCCTTGTAAATAAACGAAGAACACCATGTCTTTTAAAAGATGCTTACACTTATTTTGAAAATGGTGAAAAGCCTGTTCATTCAAAAACAAATAAACAGGTATTAAATGAAATAGATTATACAATGAATTTCTATTCGCTGCAGCCAAGAGTATTTATTTCTTATGACAGACTTGCCTTTTTTGAAAAGAATAATTCAGATTTCCGGCTTACTTTAGATTGTAATATTCAAACTCGTCGTAATGATTTGCGTCTGGATATTCCTGCTTATGGAAATCAATTACTTCCGGAAGGAAAATGGTTAATGGAAGCCAAAGCTTTTAAAGCATTTCCATTGTGGTTTGTCAGATTTCTTTCAAGTCGTAAAATATATAGCACTTCATTTTCAAAATATGGTGCTGAATTTAAAATATATGGAGAAAGGATAAAAAAATGAGTTTTTTAAGAAAAGGTTTTCTTATTGGTAATGATGAAATCAACATTTTATTTAATGTTGGTCTGGCACTTATTGCAGGATTTATAATTGCAGCAGGATATGTTATAGGAAACCGTTCAAAGAAATATTCCAAAAATTTTACAATTACAATCTTTTTTTTACCAGTAATAATGACAGTTGTAATTCCTTTTATTGCTACTGATTTAAAGAAAGCTGTTTCTCTTGCCGGTGTTTTTGCTCTGGTACGTTTCAGAAGTATTCCTGGTGATTCAAAAGATATTCTGTACATTTTCTTTACTCTTGCAGTTGGAATTATTCTTGCATTAAACAGTTATGTTATTGCTTTTGCTATTACATTTATCATTTCGATTTTGTACGTTGTGATTAAATTGAATTGGAAAGCGAGCAAAGATCAGGTTTTAAAAATCACTATTCCTGAAGATATGAATTACAATGGTGCCTTTGACGATATTTTTAAAAAATATTTAAAGAATTATAGTTTTTCCAGCGTAAAAACATCTAATATGGGAACTTTATTTACAGTTTCTTATAATGTTCGGTTAAATAATATTGAAGATGCAAAAGCTTTGATTGATGAACTTCGCACTCGTAATGGTAATCTTAATATTATCTTATGTGATGAATCTGAGCTTCAGACTCAGACTTTATAGTTTATCTTTATTGACGAAATACAATCTTTTTAATAAAATATATTACACTTTAAAAAGAAAATATAATTATTTTGGAGAAATAAATGGGTGTTCTTGGTACAGTTCTTTTAGTAGTATTTGTAATTGTTTGTCTTTTACTTGTTCTTTTAGTTGCTATTCAGGGTGATGAAGAAAATGGTATGGGCGGTCTTTTAGGTGGTCGCGGAACAGCAGCTTTTGGTTCACACTCAGCAAGCGTTCTTACAAAAACAACATGTGTACTTGTAGTTCTTTTCTTTATTCTTGCTGTAGGTTTAGCATTTGTAAATAAACAGGGTGGTTCTCACGATACACTTCTTGATGAAGTTGCTGCAGAAACAACAGAAGAAGTTACAACAGAAGAAAAAGCTGATTCTAGCTGGTGGACAGAAGAAGAAAAAGCTGAAGAACCTGTTATTGAAATTCTTGAAGCAGATGTTGAAGGTGAAGCTGTAGAAGCTGAAGTTTCTGAAACTGCAGAAGTTGCTGAATAATTTATAAAAAATAAACAGTTATATATAACTTTTTACAAAATCAGTCTGTATTTTTTTATGGACTGATTTTTTTTTTAGGCTTATAATTTTTAACTGAAAAATACAATGGAAAGTGTGGCTATGAGTGATAATACAAAATCTGAAATTGATGTAATTAATCATTTGCTTCAAGTTGAAAAAGATTCAGCATTAATGATTGACGAAGCTTTACAGGAATCAGAAAAGAGACTTGCAAAAGCCAGGGCTGACTTCAATGTAATATTTAAAGAAAAATATGATAAAGGCGTTTCAGAACTTGAAGAAAAATTCCGTCTGGATTCTGAAAAAACTGTAAAATCACACGAAAAAATACTTAATGATTTTAAGTCTGAACTGGAAAGTAAAAATCAATATGTGGAAGCCTTTAACAAAGTTTTAGATTCTATTCTCTTTGAAAAACTGTAATTAAAGAGGTTGAAATTGTTTAAGTCGGAATCTGTTACTTTTGAATATGCTAAGGCTTGTGGTTTGTTAAGTAAATCTTTCACAGGTAAAAGAGCTCATTTATTATTTGAACAATCTTCTCTTGCTGATTTGTGGCAGTTATTGTTTAAAACTCAGCCTCCAATGATTCCTGAACGACTGCTTGCAGAACAGATTGAAAAAAATTGCTTAAAACAATTCATAACTCAATTTTGTAATTTTATGAAAACTTCCGGTTGTACATCAGAAGTTTTAACAGATTTATTAAAAGATTTTGAAATTGAAAATCTTAAGGAAATTATTGCCGCATTATGTGCTGGCGAAAAAGAATGTCCTGAATTAATTGATTTAGGATCTTTGCAGACTCTTAAAGTTGAAAATTGGCCGGATATTGAAAAAATTACAGAAGGGACAGAGTATTCCTGGGTAAATAAACTTCCCGACATTCACGGACAAAAAGATATTGATTTAAAGCTGGATCTTCATTTTATAAAATCTTATTGGAATGCAATTCAGAAATTAAGCGGTGAAAATAAAGAAGCTCATCTTAAAATGTTTCTTGATGAATATATTATTAAAAATATTGTCTGGGCCTTACGATTGTCTGTTTATTATGAAATGGATGAAGAACAGATAAAAGAAAATCTTTTTTATGTAACAGATCATGCAGATAAAAATGATCCTCTTGCAGGACCAGCAATTTCAGTTTTGTCTATTCCTAAGAATGATTATAATGCCTGGATGAAGTGGAAATATTCTTCACTGGTAAATCCTGTTTCAGATGGAGATACCTGGACAATAGATCCTGTGTGGATTGAACAAAAAGCAATGGTTGCAACACAGAAGAATTACAATCATGTTTTTCATCAGAATTCTATGACCACCGCAGCTCTTGTTGCATGGTATAAAATAAAGTTTTTTGAATTAAGCTGCATCAGAAGTGCAGTTGAAAGTTTAAGATTAAATATTGATTCAACGGAAGCAATGAATAATCTTGGAATTTCTATAGAATAATTGGAGTTTGCATGGCTAAAACAGCGGAAATGAGATTAATTGAACTGATGGTTCTAAAACAGGATATTACTTCTGTTATTGAATATATTGGTAAAAAAGGATCTTTTCAATTTCAGTCAAAAATGAATTCGGAAGGAGAAAAATCTTCTAAAAAGAATTCTGAAAAAATACTGAATATTGATGAAAAATTCTACACTTCATTAAAAAATATGTGTGGATTCCTTAATATTTCTCTTGAAAATCTTGATATGTCTGAAGTTAAAGCTCCTGATGATGAAGATAAAAACCGTGCATCTCAATTAATTTCTGCCTTTACTGACCTGCAGGAACGTTGTGAAAAAGCTTCTGCTGATCTGGCAAAAATTCAGGATACTCAGAAAGAAACCCTGGCATTTGCAAATTTAAAAGTATCTTATTCAGAACTTGAACATTTATCTTTCCTTTCTTTAAGAATTGGTAGAATTGATCCTGCAAGTTTTGATTCGTTAAAATCATCTCTGGAAGGAAATGGGGTTGTTGTTGCTTTAGGTGATGACAAATCTTTTGTATTAACTGCTACTTCTAAAAAAAATCGTTCTGATGTTGATGCACAGTTAAAATCATTAGGATTTACAGAAGTTGCTGTTCCTGAAAACTTTACTGGTGTGCCTGAAAATGTTCTTGAAGGATTAGAAAAACAGAAGCGTGATGCTGAAGATTTTGTTGAAGAAATGAAGATTCAACGGGAAAATTTTGCAGAATCTCATAAAGATCTGATTTTAAAACTTGTAAAAATTTTTGCTGTTGGTGTACAGATTTCTGATGTTGTAAATGGATTGGAATCAACAGAATTAGTTTATAGAGTAAAAGGCTGGGTTCCTGAAAAAGAATGCCAGAATTATGTTTCTGAACTTGATACAATCACCGAAGGCCGTTGTGCTGTTAGATTATACAATCCTCTTGAAGTTCCAGATGTTATTTCAGGAAAAGAAAAGGTTCCTGTAAAACTGACTCATGGAAGATTTGTAAAAAGTTACGAAAGAATGATTTTCAGCTATGGTTCACCAATGTATGGAACTATAGATCCAACTCCTTTTGTTGCAATCTTCTTTACTTTGCTTTTTGGTATAATGTTCGGAGATTTGGGACAGGGGCTGGTATTTGTTCTTGTTGGTCTCTTAATGGCATTTAAGGTTATTAAAGTTGGCGGATGGAATAAATTTTCTCCGATTTTTATAGCAATTGGTATTACCAGTTCAATTATGGGACTTTTAACTGGTGAAGTTTTTTCAAATGAAACTCTTCTTGAACCATTTTCTGAATGGGTAACAGGTTTGTTTGGAACTCCACATGCTCCAATACTTAAAATGATGCCTTCTTCAGATCCTTCATCAATAAAAGTTATGTTTGGTGTTTTTGGTGTTGCAGTTGGTGTTGGATTTGTAATCAACACAATTGGTCTTATCATTAATATCGTAAACAATTTTATTCTAAAACGGTATGCTGAAGCCTTATTTGGTAAAAATGGTTTATCAGGTGCGCTGTTCTTCTGGTATGTAGTTGCATTAATAATAAGAATTGTGGTTTTCTCAACAGGTTTCTTCTGGTTTGACTGGGTAATTATTGGTGTAACATTGTTTTTTGCCGCTTTTGCAGAACCTTTTGAAAATCTTGTTGCCGGGCATCGTCCATTATTTGAAAATGGAATAGGAACTTACATTATTTCCAGTATTGTTGAAATTATTGAAGTTGTGTCTGGTTATCTTTCTAATACAGTCAGCTTTATTCGTGTTGGTGCATTTGCTCTGTCTCACGCAGTACTTGATTATGTAATTTTGATTCTTACGGAAATGTGTGGTGGACCTGGAAGTATTGGTGGTATTTTTGTTTTGATTATTGGAAATGCAGTAATTATTGTTCTTGAAGGAATGATTGTTGCTATTCAGGTAATCAGACTTCAGTATTACGAATTTTTCAGTAAGTTTTTCCATGAAACTGGAAAAGAATTTAAGCCTTTTAAATTTAATGTGGAAATTAATTAGCCTTAATCAGGTTGATTTATATATAGGAGTTATTTTATGAAAAAAAGACTTTTTAGTGTTTTGGCTTTATTTGCTTTAATTGGAACTGCTTTGTTTGCAGAAGAAGCTGCTGGTGATGCTCAGGCTGCTGCTGGTGCTGCGTCAGGAATTAAATATCTTGCTGCTGCTCTTGCTGTTGGTCTTGCTTGTATTGGTGGTGGTATGGCTGTTGCAAAAATTGGTTCTGCTGCTATGGGTGCAATGAGCGAAAATCCTGAACTTTCTGGTAAAGCCCTTCCATTCGTAGGTCTTGCTGAAGGTATTTGTCTTTGGGGTATGCTTGTTGGTGTACTTATCTTGATTCTGTAAATAAATGAAATATTACATAATTGGACAACGCGAACTGGTTCTGGCATTCAAAATGACTGGAGTTGATGGAACTGTTGCGGAAACTAAATCTGAAGTTTTAGAAGCATTTAATAAACTTACTGGAAAAGGTTCTGTAACTGGCGTTCCATCCGGTGAAATTCCCCGAATTTTAATTTTGACGGAAGATTCTTCAGCATTAATTCAAAATGAAGTAATTGAATGGCAGAAAACAGGAAAATTTCCTCTGATTGTTGAGATTCCCGGTTTGAATGGTCATAATCCAAATCGAAAATCATTAACTGATACAATCAGAGAAGCTGTTGGGGTTCAGATATAAAAGCCCCGGAATAAAATAGGATTTATTATGCAGGAATTAAGATCTACAGAAGTATTAGACAGAGAAATTCAATCGGAAGCCAGAAAAAAGGCGGAAAATATTCTTGAAAAAGCTGATGCTGACAGTAAAGAAATTTTGAACTCTGTTGAAACAAAAATCAATGAAGCTCTCAAAGAAAAAGAAGCTTTTTATGCAAAAAAACTGGAAGCTGTGGAAAGAGATTTGAATGCGGCCGGTCCTTTGGAAAAGCAGCGTTTTGAAGTTTCTTTTGTACAGAATTCATTTCTGGCGAGAATAAACGATTATCTTGAAAATTTATCAGAAGATAAACGTATTGAAATTGTTACAAAAAAACTTAATTCCCAAATGATTAATGAGCAGAATTTAAAACTTAATGCTTATGTATATGGATTTTCTACGGCAGCAGTAAAAAAACTACTGGAAAAACAGCTGGGAGCAAATCTTATTGCTGTAGAAAAAACTGAATTTGGAAAATATGTAGTAGAAGATGACATTGGCCTTAAATTAAAAGAAGGTATTATTCTGGAAAGTCAGGACAAATCTTATCGCTGTCGTTTGACTCTTTCGGAAACAATCAGTCATATTCTTGATAAATATAGAGCAGAATTATCAGAAGCTTTATTTTCTGGTAATTAATAGGAAATAAAAATGATTGAAGGAAAAATCACTAGAATCTCTGGACCAATTGTTTATGCAGAAGGTTTGGATGGCTGTGGCCTTTATGATGTAGTTGATGTTGGTGAAAAACGACTTATTGGCGAAATAATCCGACAGTACAAAGGAAATGCAACAATTCAGGTATACGAAGAAGATACTGGTATGCACATTGGTGAAAAAGTTGTGTGTACTCAACGTCCTCTTTCTTTGCGTCTTGGCCCAGGTCTTGTTGGTAATATTTATGATGGTATTCAGCGTCCGTTGCAATCAATGTTTGAAGAAAGCGGATCATTTCTTTTACCAGGCGTAAGAAGTAAGCCTCTTGATGAAGATAAAGTATGGCATTTTGATGCAGCAGAAAAAATCGAAGCCGGGTGTACAATTAAACCTGGAATGCCTCTTGGTTTTGTAAAAGAGACAGAATCTGTTGTTCAGACAATTATGGTTTCTCCTTCAGTTCGTGGAAAAACCTTAAAAGTATTTAAGGGAAGCGGAGATTATACTGTAAATGATGTAATTGGTCTTACAGAATTTGATGAAGAAATCTGCTTAGCTCAATATTGGCCAGTTAGAAAACCTCGCCCTTTTACAGAGAAACTGGCAGTTACAGAACCATTGGTTACCGGTCAGCGTGTAATTGATGTTTTCTTCCCTTTGTCAAAAGGTGGTACTGCTGCAATTCCTGGTGGTTTTGGTACAGGAAAAACTATGACTCAGCATGCTATTGCAAAATGGTGTGATGCAGACTTAATTGTATATATTGGTTGTGGAGAACGTGGTAATGAAATGACAGACGTTCTTACAGAATTCCCTGAATTGATTGACCCAAGAACAGGCCGTTCAATTATGGAAAGAACAATTCTTATTGCAAATACATCAAATATGCCGGTTGCAGCCCGAGAAGTTTCACTTTATTCAGGTATTACACTGGCTGAATATTTCCGTGATATGGGAATGCATGTTGCAATTATGGCCGATTCAACTTCCCGCTGGGCAGAAGCTTTACGTGAACTTTCAGGTCGTATGGAAGAAATGCCGGCAGAAGAAGGATTCCCATCATATCTTCCAACAAGACTTGCTTCTTTCTATGAACGGGCTGGACGTGTTACAACATTAGCTCAGAAAGAAGGATCTGTTTCAGTTATTGGAGCAGTTTCACCTCCAGGGGGTGACTTTTCAGAACCTGTTACTCAGCATACAAAACGATTTATCAGATGTTTCTGGGCTTTGGATAGAGAACTTGCAAATGCCCGACATTATCCTGCTATTGGCTGGATTGATTCTTATTCGGAATATGCAGATGAAGTTAAAGACTGGTGGGAAGTTCATAATCCTTTGTGGTATAAACTTCGTCAGGAAGCATTGGATTTATTAAAAAGTGAACAGAAACTTGAACAGATTGTTCGTCTGATTGGTCCAGATGCACTTCCTCCTCAGCAGAGACTGGTTCTTAAAGTTGCAGAAATGATTAAAAACGGATTCTTACAGCAGAATGCTTTTGATGATGTAGATAAATATTGTTCAACAGAAAAACAGATTTTAATTCTCGAATTAATGATGGAATATTATAATCGGGCTGTTGAATTAGTAAAAAAAGGTGCTTTGTTAATGCGAGTTACCTCTCTTCCTGTAGTTGATGAACTGGTACGTATTAAAATGCAATATGCAAATGAAGAAATAGATAAAATTCAGGAAATAAGAGTTCATATGGATTCTCAAATGGGAGAACTGGAAAGAGCTTATTCAATTTCTAAAGCAGGAGCAACATTATGAAAAGTGTAGAATATCGTGGTGTTACATCTGTTGATGGACCAATTGTAGTTTTAAAAAGAACTGAAAATGTTTTTTATAATGAAACAGTTTGTGTTCGTGACCGTTTTGGCGAAAAAAGAACAGGAAAAATTGTAGATATTTCAGAAACTGCTGTAGTTGTTCAGATATTTGGTTCAACAACAGGTCTTGATCTGGAAGAATCTACTTTTGAATTTCTTGAAGAACCATTGGAACTTAGAGTAGGAGAAGGTCTTCTTGGTCGTGTATTTAATGGTTTAGGTGAACCAATTGATGATTTTCCTCCAATTATTTCTTCAGAAAAACGTAATGTAAATGGAAATCCAATAAATCCTTTTGCCCGGGTTTATCCTAGAGACTTTATTCAAACTGGTATTTCTGCAATTGATGGAATGAATTCTCTTGTTCGCGGACAGAAGTTACCAATTTTTTCTGGAAACGGACTTCCTCATAATAAACTTGCTGCTCAGATTATTCGTCAGGCAAAACTTCGTAACAGTGATGAAAAATTCGTTATGGTTTTTGCAGGAATGGGAATTAAATATGACGTTGCAAAATTCTTCGTTGATACTTTTGAAGAATCTGGCGTTCTTGCCAATGTTGTAATGTTTCAGTCTCTCGCCGATGCACCTTCTATTGAACGTATTATTACTCCTCGCTGTGCTTTAACTGCAGCAGAATATCTGGCATTTGAAAAAGGAATGCACGTTCTTGTTGTAATGACAGATATGACAAATTATTGTGAAGCTTTACGAGAAATTTCTACAACTCGTGGAGAAGTTCCGGGGCGTAAAGGATATCCTGGATATTTGTATTCGGATCTGGCTGAACTTTATGAAAGAGCCGGTAAAATTAAAGGTTCAAAAGGTTCTATCACTCAGATTCCAATTTTAACAATGCCAAACGATGATATATCTCATCCTATTCCAGACTTAACCGGTTATATTACAGAAGGTCAGATTGTACTTGGAAGAGAATTGTTTGCAAAAGGTGTTTATCCTCCTGTTTCAGGTTTACCAAGTTTAAGCCGTTTGATGAAAGATGGTATTGGTCCTGATATGACTCGTGAAGATCACGCCAATGTTTCTTCTCAGTTGTTTGCATCTTATTCAAAAGTAAAATCAATTCGAAATCTTGCTGCAATTATTGGTGAAGAAGAATTAAGCGAATTGGATCGTCAGTATTTGAAATTTGGTGATCGTCTTGAAAATGAATTTTTTGCTCAGGATGAACACGAAAACCGTACAATTGAAGAAACTCTTGATTTAGGCTGGGAAATTTTAAAGGAACTTCCACCTGAAGAATTAACCCGAATCAAACCGGAATTAATAGAAAAATATATGGATTTGTAAAATGGCAAAACTGAATATTGCACCAACAAAATCAAATCTTCTCACAATGAAAGAACAACTGGCAGTTTCTACAAACGGGTATGAACTGCTGGAAGAAAAAAGAGAAATTCTTGTTCGGGAATTAATGCATCTTGTTGAACAGGTAAAAATACTGGAAGAAGAAATTGATACAGTAATTGAATCTGCATATCCAGCTTTTAAGAAAATGCTTTTACTCAATGGTGCAGATCAGATTGAACGTATTTCTCACGATATTCACTATGATTTTGATATGCAGGAAAAAACTGTGGTTGTAGGCGGCATGCAGTTTGAAACTCTGGATGTTGAATTGCCAAAAAAAGAATTGTTTTATTCATTTCAGGGAACTTATGCCAATACAGATGCAATGATAACAAAGTTTTTTGATTTGCTTTCTTTGCTTACACAAATGGCAAGTATCAGAACAATTGTCTGGCGTCTTGCAGAAGAAGTAAAACGAACTCAGCGTCGTGTAAATGCTCTGGATAAAATGATTATTCCTCAAACTCAGGAAACTGCAAAATATATAGAAAGTGTTCTTGAAGAAAGGGACAGAGAAAATATATTTGTTCTAAAAGCGTTAAAAAAACGAAACGGATAAAAACGGAGTGTTATGTCGGAGAAATTTTATTCAAAAATTGTAATGGCCATTAATGGAGAAATTAATTCTATTCATGGGGCAATGTATGCAATTATGATGGCAAAGTCTTATAATCTTCAGCTTAAATTTGTTTACGTAATAGATTCTGCTACCATAAAGTACCTTGGAAACAATCAGGTTTTAATTAAATCAGAACAAATGGAATATGCAGAAAGTCTAAAGAAGGAAGGTGAAAGTTTTCTCCAATATGCAAAGGAACTGGCGCTTTCAAAAGGACTGGAAGTTGAAACAGAAATAAGAGAAGGAACTGTTTTTAAAGAAATCATTAAATGCGCGGAAGAATATGAAGCAGACCTTTTAATTCTTGGCGGTCGAGAAAAAGATCCAAAAAATCGTTTTGCAAAAGTAAATGTTTTTACTGCCCGTGAAAATGAAATGCTCTCAAATTCAAAATGTCCTGTTTTAATTGTTCAGAAAAATAATGTGGAACAGCAGTTCAGAGAGTTTTAATTTTTTTTTGAATAAGAAAAAATCTTTGAACCTCGCCTTTTCTGTAAAATTCAACTATATTATATTTAATGAAAAACTATTATCAGATTCTTGGTGTTAGAAATAATGCTACACTTTCCGAAATAAAACGGGCCTATAGAGAAAAATGTAAGCAGCTTCATCCTGATGCAAAAGGGGACAATTCTAAAAGTGAAGAATTTAACCTGGTTGTAAATGCATATCGGGTTCTTTCTGATTTACGTCAGCGCACAATTTTTGATGATTCCTTCTTAAATAAAATACGGCAGAAAACTAAACCGGAAGATGCCTTTGATTATTATAAATGGTTAAAATCTCGGGATGATAATGAAAGTCGCGCTAAATTTATTTTTTATACATTAATGCGTGGAAAAGAAGATGAAGCAGTTGAAGAATTTAAGCGTATGCAAATGACTCGCTCTGATTTTTCATTAAAAGACTGGTTTACCCGTGAAGATTTTATGGATTATGGTTACATTCTTGCAGAAGAACTGGTAATCCGTGGTGAATATTATGATGCTTTTATTCTTCTGGAACAGATTATTCAGCTGGAATACAGTTATAGTTATTTTTATATTTTCTTTCCTGAAGTTATTGATTTTACAGTTGCAATTTTAAAGAAAAATATTGATGGAGTTATTTCTGATGAACTTGCCCTGGACGTTTATGAAAGAGCTTTGGATTTAAACCTTGGCCGCACAAACGATGCTTTCTTTCTGAAAAAAATGGGTGATGAATACGAACGTTTGGGGGACAGAGTAACTGCCGGAATTTGTCGTCAGGAATCAGAAAAACTGTCTCATTAAACCGTTTATCTTTCATTCTGAACTTGTTTCAGAATCTCACAAACAACTCTGTCATTCTGAACCTGTTTCAGAATCTCACAAACAACTCTGTCATTCTGAACATGCTTCAGAATTTCACAAATAACCTTGTCATTCTGAAATTGTTTCAGAATCTCGTAAATAACTCTGTCATTCTGAACTTGTTTCAGAATCTCAAAATTGATATTATTATTCAAAAGAGGTCAAAATACATGATACACTTGAAAACAGAAGAACAGATTGACGGAATTAGAAAAGCCTGCCATTTAACTGCAGATATGTTTAATGAACTTATTCCAAAAATTCATGCGGGAATGAGTACAAAAGATATTGATGATTTATTTAAGCACTATATTATTTCCCATGGTGGAATTCCTGCCTGGTATCACGAAGATTATCCGGGTGCAGTTTGTATCAGTGTAAATGAACAGGTTATTCACGGGCTTCCTTCTAAAAAGAGAATTATTAAGGAAGGTGATCTTGTAAGTCTTGATGTTGGTATTGATTTAGACGGTTACATCAGTGATACAACTCATTCTCTTATTATTGGAAATGCAAAACCTGAAGTTGTAAAATTAAAACAGGTAACAGAAAAGTGTCTTGAAGCTGCCATTAAAGCCTGTGTTGTAGGAAACAGAATCAGTGATATTGCCAATGCTGTATATGAAATTGCAGATAAAGAAGGTTATGGCGTAGTTTATGATTATTGTGGTCATGGGGTAGGACTTGAAGTTCATGAAGATCCAAGTGTTCCAAATTGTCCTTTCCGTGGTGCAAATCCTAGAATTAAGGCAGGAATGGTTCTTGCGCTTGAACCAATGATTAATCTTGGAACTGCAGATGTTGAAACTTTAGATGATGGCTGGACAGTTGTTACTTGTGATGGAAAAGTTTCCTGTCACGAGGAGCATACAGTTGCTGTTTTTGAAGATCATACAGAAGTTCTTACAGATTTAAATTATAAGAAATAAATCTATAACTTTTCAAATCTTTATATTCGATTTTTTGTAACTCTTTTTTAGTATTTTTATTATATTTAAAGAAGAGTTATTTTTTTAGAATATTGTCCGGATTTTTCTGGATTGATATATAGGAGAATTAAAAAATGAATAAATGGACTAAACGTATTATCGGAGTTGCTTGTGCCTCTGTTCTTACATTTGCGGTAGTCACTTTATCTTGTGCAAAAACAAAAGTTGAAGGTTCTGCAGAAACTCGTGGAACTGTTGGAATGGCTTATGCCGAAACTCCAGTAAAATCTAACTTTACAGAAGCTGAAGCATTAACAATTGTAGAAGCTTTACAAACTTCATTCCGTTCTGTTACAGACAGACTTTTACCAGCTGTTGTAGAAGTTGATGTTACAGAAACAAAAACTCGTTCTAATCCAATGGGTGGTTTTGGATTTAATTTCGGATGGCCATTTGATGATTTCTTTGGTAATGGCAATGGTGAACCTCAGGAATATCAGACATCAGGTTTAGGTTCTGGTGTAATTGTTAAACGTGATGGTAAAAAGCATTATGTTCTTACAAACAATCATGTTGCAGGTTCAGCAACAACAATTAAAGTTGTATTAAATGATGGAAGAAAATTTGATGGAACTTTAGTTGGTACAGATAAACGCCTTGATATTGCTCTTGTAAGTTTTGAAGCTGAAGATGATTCAATTCCAGTTGCAAAATTAGGTGATTCAGATGAAGTTCATGCAGGTGATATTTGTCTGGCCTTTGGTGCTCCATTAGGATACAGTCAGTCAGTAACTCAGGGAATAGTAAGTGCAACAGGTCGTAATGAAACTCAGATGTCTTCTGTAAGTGATTTTATTCAGACAGATGCTGCAATTAATCAGGGAAACTCTGGTGGTCCATTAGTAAATATTTATGGTGAAGTAATTGGAATTAATACATGGATTGCTTCATCTTCAGGTGGTTCTGTTGGTTTAGGATTTGCAATTCCTATCAATAATATTAAAAGTGCAATTGATTCATTTATAAAAGATGGTCAGATTGTTTACGGATGGCTTGGTGTTTCATTAGTTGAAGTTGATGAAGATTACAAAAAAGATCTTAAAGTAAATAATATAGAAGGTGCTCTTGCTGCAGAAGTATTTATTGATTCTCCTGCAGATAAAGCTGGAATTAAACCTGGTGATTATATTATTGAATTGAATGGCAAGAAAATTAAAACAGTAAATCAGCTGGTTCGTGATGTTGGTTATCTTGAAGCTGGAACTATTTCAAAATTTAAGGTTATTCGTGGTGGTAAAGAGCTTCCTGAAATTTCTGTAAAGATTGAAAAACGTGAAAGCGACAGTGATTCTCAGAATAATAAACTCTGGCCAGGATTCATTGCTTCTTCAATTACAAAAGAAGCTCGTAAGCAGTTAAAAATTGATGACAAAGTAAATGGTGTTTTAATTACATCCGTTTCTGAAAAATCTCCTGCTGCTGCATTGAGACTTGAAAATGGTGGAATTATTACTGCTGTAAATGGTGTTGCTGTAAAAAATGTTGCAGAATTCTATGAAGAACTTTCAAAAGCAACAACAGGTATAAATTTTGATGTATATACAGAAGCAGGAACTGTTACAACAGGAACATTTAAGCTTAAATAAATTGTAAAATTAAAAATTATTTAGCAGACAAAAAAAATGAGGTCCAGATTTTTTCCGGATCTCATTTTTTTTATAAGAATCAAATTATACTATTATTTTTCACCCTGGTATTCAGGTACAGCAGGTTCTTCTGTTTTTTCCATTTTCTGTAAATCAACGCTGTTTATAGGAGTATAAATAGTGTCATTTGAATAAAGAGTTCTGGATGTAAAACTTACTTTTTCTAAACCTGGAACTGGAAATTTGATTGTTGCAACTGCAAAATAAGTTTTATTAGCAGAAAGCGCTTTATTCATTTCTGTTGGTGTCATTCCAAAAACTTTTGCATTGCTGATTAAATCGTAACCATTGAAGATTTCTTCTAAATCAGCCTTGTTTTCAATTGATTTTGAAAGAGTTGCAACTAAAGAAGCTTTGCTTAAATCACCATTATAATGTCTTCCTGAATAAATACTGATTTCAAGTTCAGAAGTTTTAGGGTTTAGTTTTTCTGTTACTGTTTTAAGGGTTTCCTGAGTTGAATTAAATTTTACAACCCGTTCATTCCCTTTTGCAATCAAAACTAATCTTGAATTAAGATAATCTTCTGAGTAAGTTGCAGCAGCTGGAGTTCCTTCAACCTTTATATCTACAAACTCTTTTGATGTTGTATTGCCATTAGCATCAAGAAGGTTTGCACCCAGCATATAATCTTTTCCATTTTCTCCAAAAGGCCAGATAAAACTAACAGAATCAGAAGTCATTGGAACTGTAACCTGACTTTCATCAAGAGTGTCCATTATCTGAATTGCAGCAATATCTTCATCCGGATTTTTGTGCAAAGTAATTTTTATTTTAGAATTGCTTTGATCAACGGTAAAATGTTTTGCAGATACAGAGGAAATAATTGCTTCCTCAGGAGCAGAAGGTTCTGTTTGATTTTCCGATTCAGCATCTGTAGAACCGCAACTGAAAAAAGTAAATAAACTTGCAAAAATAGATAACAGTAAAGTTGTTTTAATGATTTTTTTCATAAATTAATCCTTTAAGTTTAATTTTACCCGATTATACAGAAATTTGCTAATGAATCTTAAAATTTGCTCTGTCCCGTGCGTCAGAATTTGTTTTATTTAATAACTGCAAATTATTCTCTGACGCCTTGTAGTTTTGTACCAAAACTAGATTTGCAGATTGGAACTTAAAACTTGCTCTGTCCCGTGCGTCAGACAGATTGGAACTTAAAATTTGCTCTGTCCCGTTTGTCAGAAATTTAATCACTTGTTAGTAGTAGAAATATTTAGTATTATAGAAGAATGTACAGACTCTACGTAGAAAGAAAGCCTGGTTTTGAAAACGAGGCTAAAAGTTATTTATCACAGATTAATGGTTTTTTGGGAATTTCCAGCGTAACTGGAGTTCGTTATTTCAATCGTTATGATATTGAAAATGTAAGTGATGAAGTTGCAAAAATTGCTGCTACACGCATTTTCTCTGAACCACAGAGCGATTACGTTTCTTTTGAAGAACTTCCAGCTGTTGAAGGAAAACAGATTATTTGGGAATTCCTTCCAGGCCAGTATGACCAGCGTGCAGATAGTGCAGAACAGTGTATTGGTTTGCTTCGTGCCGGTCTTAAAGGTGTAAAAACTAATTCAGAAGCACCTGTTGTTCGCTGTGCAAAAATTGTTGTACTTGCAGGTAACCCTTCTGATGATGATATTAAAAAAATCCAGAACTATCTTGTAAACCCAGTAGATT
>JAKSTJ010000046.1 GCA_024402635.1 Treponema sp.
TGAAGTCTTTTGTTGCACTTGACTTTACAATGTGCCGGCTTTCCCCTCCTTTTTACTGATCAAGAGTTTCCAGTTTGCGGTTTAATTCGATAATTTTTGTGTGGAGGTAATGATCAACGGTGGTTTTTTCCAGAATTCCCAGGGCCTGATTTTCCTGATTTACGATTGGAATTGCATCTACATCATAATCTTCGAACAATTTGTATGCTTGTGGTAGTAAGGTTTCTGGTGTGCAGGTAATTACTGGTGGAATCATTATATCCATTGCCAGCATTGATTCTGCAAACTCTCCAATCTGCATTACTTCTTTTAAATGTTCCAGTGAAATTATTCCTAAAAGCTGATTTTGTTCCTGGGCTTTTACGACATAATTTAAATTCTGGTTGTGTGTAAAGGAATCTAAAATATTTTGGAGTGTTTCTATTTCGCTGACTATAGCTGGAGATTTTGAATCGCAGATTTTGTTATTTCCCCACATTATATCGCTGACTTTAGAGTTTTTCTTTATATCTTCGACTGTAACATTTAATCCAACTTCTCCGGCTTTTGTAACTCCTATTTTTACGAAAATTGGTCCTATCAGCTGTACTATAAAGGTTGTTGCAGTGATGATTAATAATACTTCTGGTCCTATGGTATCTGCAAAATCGTTGCCGGCTGCAATTGAAAGTCCTATTGCTACTCCTGCCTGACTTAAAAGACAATATGGAAGGAATTTTTGTACGGTTTTTGGTGCTTTTGTAATCCATGCGCCAAACATTGAACCGATTGTTTTTCCGATTGTTCTGCCTAATACATAAACAATGGCAAGAAGTCCTAAAAATGGTGTGATTATCCAGATATTTAATTTTGCTCCAACCAGTACAAAGAATAATACATAAATTGGTGGTGTAAACTTATCTATAAGATTAAAAACCGGTTTGCTTTTTATTGGTGTGATGTTTACCATAAAGCATCCCATGGCCATTGCGGCAAGAATATTGTCTAATCCTAAAATTTGAGTTACACCGGTGCATAAGAAAAGGCTTCCTAATGTAAAAATAAGAATTCGTGCTTCTTTATTGAAAATGAATTTTGTAAGGAAACTTAAAATTAGTCCAAATACGATTCCTATTCCGATTGAGCCAAAAATGTCTTTTGCGATGTTCAACAGTTGTACTCCAAAGGAAAGGGAATTTCCGCCGATAAGTGGTGTTACGATTGTTGAAGCAATTGTATAGAGAATAAGGGCAACTGCATCGTCCATAGCAACAATTCCGTAAACTGTAGTTGTTAATGGTCCTCTGGTTCTGTATTCGCTTAGTACATCGGTTGTTGCGGCAGGAGCTGTTGCGGAACAGATTGCTCCTAAAACTAACCCTAATGAAATTGCTTTTTTAAAATCTTTTGTTACTAAGAAAACCAGGATTGTTATAAATGCGCCTACAACTAAGGCTGGTGTTATTGCTTCGAATAAAAGAATGCTTACAAATTGTTTTCCGTATTTTTTGACGGTTTTGAGTTTTAATTCTCCACCGATTAAAAATCCTATAAGTGAAAGGGCAACTGTACTTACTGGTTCTAAGGCTGAAATTACATTTGGTTCAAGAATGTGTAATCCAGAAGAACCTATGATGATTCCCATTACAATGTAACCTACTACTTGTGGAATCTTTAGTTTTTGAAAAAGCCAGCCTCCTAATGCTCCTATAAAGAGAATTAGTCCTAGTAAAAGAACAAATTGTGTGGCTTGTATTCCTGAAAAATGTAAAGCTGATGGTAATAAATCTGCGAAAGGTCCCTGCATAGTTTTTCCTTATTTCAAAAGGTTTTAATATAAATAATTTTCTACAATTGTTTTATATGGAGTAATTTCTGCTTCATTCTGATATAACCATTTATACATTATTGATGCTGAAATTAATTTTCTTCCATATTCTCTAGTTTCGGCAAATGGTACGGTTTCTAAAAATAAATCTCCAGGCATATTCTTTTTTTCGCCAAATTCAATCATAGAACTGTTGAGCCATCTTCTTACTCTTGTGATTCCCGCGTTGTATGAAAAGAAGGCCTGCAATATTTTTTTATCGCAACGTTCGTATAATTCTGAAAGGTAATAAGTTCCAAAATTAATGTTGGTTTCTGGATCTGTAAGAGTATAATCTTCAATCTGGAGTTTGCGGGCAATATCATCGCTGGTGAGCTGCATTAATTGAGTAAGGCCGATTGCTCCTGCTGTACTTTCTACATCTGGATCAAAAAAACTTTCACTACGGATAAGAGCATAAACTACGGCTGGTTCCAGATTGTATTTCTGGCTGTAAGTGTTTACAAAATCGCAGAAATCCTGAGGATACACAAGTTTGAGTTCTTCTTTTGTTAATGCTCTCTGGCTTATATTTGCTGATCTTGCGGCAATTCTAATACTTAAGGTTTGATAATCAGGATTTTCTCTTCTGCATTTATAAAGAAAATCTGCAAGATACATGGAAACATCTGTAGAAATTCCTTTTTTATAAAAATTCAGCCATTCAGGATAAACTTTTTCCGGAAAGCCAAATTCAACGTAACCTTTTAATAAATTTTCGGCGGCATAATCTACTGGAATTTCTTCCTGGGTAATTGGACTTAAAATAAGGTTTTGAACTTCTGGTTCTGTAAGTTCCTGCTGCCATGCTGAAAGTAATTTATAATATGCGGCAGTTCCTGAATTTTGTGCCCGTTGAAGATATAAATCAATTTTATTTTTTGTGTCTTTCTTGTTTGTATGAATATTATCTTCCTGAATTAGTCTGGCACATATGTATGCAATTTTTGCAGTTGTTTCTTTGCTGGCATAACCGTCTATCTGATCAAAAAGAATTGGAAAAAGATCCCATTCACCGCTGACCGTAAGCTGCATAATCAGATTTTCGAAAAAATCATCAAAATAATCTGGATCTGTCCACAAAGAGGCATAAGTTTCTAAATCTTTAATTGTGGATTTATATGAATCTGTTATTTTTGCATCAAGAAGATACCATAAAGCATTGTCTTTTTGTTTTGTTGTAGTTGAACAGGCAATAGATTTTTCAAAACAGGAAATTGCCTGTGAATTATAGTTCTGGGCTCTTACAAAAAGTCTTGCCGCATAAAACCAGAAATAAAATTCAGCCGGACTGCCTTTATATTGATTTGCAAGATCCTGAAATTTAACAGCATTTTCGTAGTAATTGTCATTTCCATATAAATAAGCTTTTCCAATATCTGAAACTAACTGGCCGTATGGTTCAAGAGAACCATTTTCGAAATATTCAAAAAAAACAGGGGCCTGCTCAAAAGCTTTGTGATAATCCTTTTTGTACAAATCGATTCTGTAAGAAAGTAAAGATTTTACTTCTGGAGAAAATTGTGACAAAGGGGACAGGCTAAGTTGATTAAGAGAATCGTTTTGTGACAAAGGGGACAGGCTAAATTGTCTTAATTGATCTCTGTAAAATTTATAATGTTCTGAAGAGATTTGTCTTGTTGTGAACCATTCAATAACTTCATCTTTTAAATGAGAATTGTTTCTTTTAACTAGAGCTTTCATTCTAAAATGAATCAATTCATTATCAGCTTCTGATAAATTTAAATTTTCGGTTACTTTCAGCAGTTTTGTGATTTCATCGGCACTGGAAAATTGAGCGGCTGCTATGAGTTTGCATTCTTCATCATCAAATTTTTTTATAAGTTCTTCACAAGCTTTATTTTTGTCCTGAACAGAACCGATTCTGGTTAATTCCTGGGCGCTTCTTTTTGCACAGTGGTAGGAACCTTTTTTCATACAATTTTTAAATTTTATGATGGCTTCGTTCTGTTTGTTTTCTTCCAGCAATCGTAAACCTAAAAAATAATCTTTATCAGCTGGAAATTCTGTCTGCTGAGTTTTTGCGCTTAAACTGGAATTATTACATGAAGCTAAAAGAAATAATGATACAAAGAGAATGGAAAGTTTAGAAAAATTTTGTTTCATTAAATAATCCTGATTATTCTGCTGGAATTGTGATTGTTGTTCCAGAAATTATGTAATCTGGATTTGAGATTTTATTGAAAGAAGCGATTTTTTTATATTTCCAAGGTGAACGATAATAGGTATTTGAAATATCCCATAATGTATCACCCCATTTTATTTTGTAAATTTCATCTTTTAAATTTTTCTTGTTTTTTGCAGGAGGAACAGGAATAACATCTTCTGCTTTTACAATAACAATAATTGTGTTTTCTTTTGCAGGAGGAACATTTGATTGTTCTGCAAGTTTGTTATATTCATCGTTATTTGTGTTTGTCTTATCTAAAGTTGGAGTTGATTCAATCATTACGGTATTATCATCAACTTTAATTGTTTTCTTAATAAGATTGTATCTTGAAGGAATAACAAAAAGAATTAATGTTGTAGCTATAAGACAAATGAATGCACAGATAATACAAATTACAACCGGAACTTTTGTTTTCTTTCTTATTTCTTCGTGATGATCTGAAGAATCTCCTAAAATGGTTTCTTTATCGTAGAGACCTGTAAAACTTAATCCTTGTGAAGATGTTCCAAAAGAAAAATCTGGTTCTTTATCAAGGTCAAAGTCGTCTGTGACAGGAGGGACAGGCTCGGAAGTATCAAAATCAAAGTCGTCTGTGACAGGAGGGACAGGCTCGGATGAATCAAGATCAAAGTCATTAGTGACAGGAGGGACAGACTCTGAAATATCAAAATTAAAATCTGAATTTTCTGTTGAAGGATTATTTATAAAATCAAAAGATTCTGTTTCAAAAGGGTTTATAAAATCGTTTTCAAGTATTTCGTTTTCGAATAAAGGAGAGTCGCTGGTTTCTATAGAAGAATTATCTGGTTCATTATTTTTTGCTGCTTCCTGAGATTGCAATGCCTGGATTCTTGCCAATAAACCAGAAGTTTTTGATGTTCCGTTATTTTCTCCCATTAATTTCCCCTGAAGAATAATCTTAATTCATCGTAAATCATATAGAAAGAATTATCAAGAATTCAATTATCTAAGTATGTTAATAAGATCTTTTCTACCAGCTTTTTCCAGCGCTTCCCGCACAAGCATTCTGTTTTCTGGTTTCTTAAATTGAATTACTGCTCTTTGAAGCCTTCTTTCTCTGGCACCTTTTGCTACATAAATTTTCTTAAAACTTCCATCTTGATTTTTGGAATAAGGATCCAGTTCGGTATAATATTGGCAAGTTGAAAGAGAACCTGGTGTTGGATAAAAATCCTGAATTTGATCTGGAATAAAACCTGTTTTTTTCAGATAGAGAGCTGTTTCAATAGCTTCATTTAATCCGCTTCCTGGATGGGCAACAATGTAATAAGGAACAAGATATTGCTTCATTCCAAGTTTTTTATTCATGTTTTCATATTCTTTGCTAAACTGCTGATAAACTCCATGGGAACTTTTTCTCATTAATCCGAGAATTTTATCATTGGAATTTTCCGGTGCAACTTTAAGCTGTCCTGAAATATGATAGCGGCATAAATCTTCAAGAAAATGTTTGTCTTTGTCCATTACAAGATAATCAAATCGGATTCCGGAACGAATAAAAACTTTTTTAACGCCAGGAACAGCTCTTAATTTTTCAAGCAGCTGGACATAATCTGAATGATCAACATCAAGATTCTGGCAAGGTGAGGTTCCTAAGCATTGTTTATTTTTACAAACACCCATTGTTATTTGTTTCTTGCAGGATGGTTGTCTGAAGTTTGCAGTTGGCCCTCCAACATCATGAATATAACCTTTAAATTCAGGATGATGAGTTAAAGTTGTGGCTTCATTTACCAAGGATTCATGACTTCTTGCCTGGATTCGTCTTCCCTGATGAAATGTAATTGCACAAAATGAACAGGCTCCAAAACATCCACGGACAGATGTTAGTGAAAAAAGAACTTCTTTTAATCCTGGAATTCCAGTTTTTCCGTTTGGAGCTGGAACATCATACATTGGATGCCATTTTCTTGTATATGGGAGTTCCATTACCGAATCAAATTCTTTTGTTTCAAGTGGAAGAGATGGTTTATTTTGTAGGACAAAACGGGTATCAGATTTTTCAATCAAAATATCTGCATTGATTGCATCTGTGTTTTGTTCCTGAATTACAAAACTTTCTGCAAATTTTTGTTTTGATTCAGGAGTATCTTTTGAAATTGTTTCGAAATCAGGAAGATAAATGATTTTCTTTCCTTTAAGATAAGATTCTTCTTCAATGTTCAGTTTTTCTGTATTACACCACCAGCAGGTTCCTGGAACATCTCTGATTTGTCTGGCGGTTATTCCTGAATTCAATTTATCTGCTATTTCAACAATTGAATGTTCTCCCATTCCGTACATTAAAAGATCTGCTTTTGTATCAAGAAGAATTGATTTTCTAATTTTGTTTGACCAGTAATCATAATGAGAAAATCTGCGGAGACTTGCTTCAATTCCTCCGATTAAAATATCTACGCCTTTATATGCTTCCCGGATTTTTGAACAATAAGTGATTAATGCTCTGTCTGGTCTATGTCCAGCTTCTCCACCATGAGCATAATCATCTTCAGAACGAGGTTTGTTGTTTGCAGTATAATTTGAAACCATGGAATCCATAGCACCGGCACTTACAAGAAATGCCAGACGAGGTTTTCCTAAAACTCTAAAAGCTTCAACATTTTTATAATCAGGCTGAGGTATGATTCCAACTTTATATCCATGGGATTCTAATAATCGGCCTAAAAGTGCAGCCGCAAATGATGGATGATCAACATAGGCATCACCAGAAACAAAAACAAAATCACACTGTTCCCAGCCTCGTTCTTCCATATCTGCTTTAGAAACCGGAAGAAATGGATTTTTTGAATTACTCATTTTTTAATTCCTGATTTTTAGAAGCAAGCCCGGAAATTTTACAGAAGGTTTTTTCTATATATTGGGCTTCACTTTCAGAAAGAGCGGCTCTGGATAAAATGCTTCTCCAGAAATTTTCCATATCTTCACGACCTGGCATTTTAAAGAATCCAACTTTTTGTAAATTATCGGTGATTACTTGTACTGTAGAATCTAATCGAGATAAATCCAAAGGTGTATAGCCTTTAAAATCCTTATTCTTTTCTGAAATATTCTGACGGAACATATGATAACTTAAAATTTGAACTGCATGACTTAAGTTTAATGAACCAAAATCATTGGAAGAAGGAATTGTTACGCCTAAATTACATTCATCTAATTGAGGATCTGTTAAACCTGTTCGTTCATTTCCGAAAACAATTGCAACCTTTCCAGTTTCAGAAATTTTTCCAGTTTCGGCAGCAAATTCTTCTGGAAGCAGAAGTTTTCCACGTTTTTTTCCTCGACGTCTTGTTGTTCCTGCACAAATTACACAGTCACTTGTTGCTTCTTTTATTGAATTGTAAAAATGGGCATTATCAAAAATGTATCCGGCATGAATGGCAAGAACATGTATATGATCTAAATCATAATTGTTAATATCACCAACTATGCGCAAATCCTTAATGTCATTATTTGCCATTGCGCGACATGCAGCACCAATATTCCGGCTTTCATCAGGATGGTCTAAAACTATTACAATATTTGAAAGATTCATTATTTCTCCGGCTAAACTGAATAGAAGAATGTAAGGAAGAAAATTATAACATAAGCTAAACCATTTACAAATTTTAATCCACAGCCTGAAATAAATCCAAGGAAGGAACCAAGTGCTGATTTAAATGATTGTTTAGCTTCACCTTTTGTATGAATTGCTTCTCCAATCAACGCGCCTACAAATGGGCCAATAATAATTCCTAAAGGAGGGAAAATAAACATTCCTACAAAAACACCAATTGTACAACCACGAGTTGCGGCTTTACTTCCTCCAAATTTTTTTGTCATTAAAGTTGGCATAAATGTATCAATGATTGTGACTATAGTTGCAATTATTGCAGTGATTATTAAACAAGGAATTGAAATCCGATTGTATGATGAAAAGAAACTTAATAAAAGTCCTAACCATGCTAAAGGAGGACCTGGTAATACAGGAAGAAAGGCACCAATTAGTCCTAAAACAAGAGAACATAATCCTAAAGATGTAAAAAGAATATCAAGAATCCAGTTTGATTTATTCTCAACGTTCATGCTTACTTGAGAAAGAACATTGTTATTGGCCTGTAAAGCTGAACTTGTGAATGTTTTTGGCTCTCCAGACTGAGGTTTTATTTCAAGAGAAAAATTGTTTATATAAATAGAAGGTTTTTTGGAATCAGATTTGTCTAAATCAAGATACAGACAGGCTTTTTCAGAATCAATAGAAACAGTTTGTTTTTCAGAAACTGATATCCATTCAGAAAAGTTTTTATTATATTCTGTGGAAAATATTTTTACATCTTCATTTGCAGATTTAACTTTCCAGCTTAGATTTTTTGTTTCTTTATTTTTTGATTCAATTAAAATGTCTGCAGAAAGCGATAATTCAATTTCTTGTCCATTAAACTCGCTTAAATCAATAGAAACGAACATATTCTCGCCGATGTTTGCAGTATCAATTTTTGTTACTGTGTTTTTATTTGCGGAACAACCTGAGAAAGAAAGGGTGAGAAATAAAAAGCTCAAGAGAGCAATAGAATGTTTCTTCATTAATAACCTCATCTATCGTATTAATGAACATTATAAGGGTATAATGGGGATTTTTTCTACTACCATTAGTCCGTAGAAAAATTGATGTTACGATTTGACCTGTCCCTGACGTCACCAATCGATTTTCTTATAACTGCAAATTAAACAGTGACGTCTGTTAGTTTTGTTCCAAAACTAAAGTGGCAGATTAATTTACAATTTGAACTGTCCCTGACGTCACATACAGTCGTAAATAGTTACAGAATAATTTTTCTACTCCCGAAAATAAGTTCTGCAGCCAACGGCTTCCGCGCTTCGCTTGTGCAGATGTTGTCTTTGAACTTATTTTCTCCGTAGAAAAATTGATGTTACACAATTTGCCCTGTCCCTGACGTCACCAATCGATTTTCTTATAACTGCAAATTAAACAGTGACGTCTGTTAGTTTTGTTCCAAAACTAAGGTGGTAGATTAATTTTGAATTTGACCTGTCCCCGACGTCACATCTTTAAATATAAACAGATTTCAACTATAATATATTTTTATGGAAGTATTTCTTGGAATTTCTGCGGCGGAAGGAACTGGATTGGGAACTGCATTTGTTGTTCCTGAAACAGTAAAAAGGGCTATCCGTCAGCATCATATTAAAATTGATCAGATTAATACTGGATGGCAGCGTTTTACTAATGCGGTAAATGCAGTTATTCTTGAACTTCAGATGCATCTGGATACTCTTTCTAAAACCAGTGAAAAGGATAAAGCTCAGAGGGAAGTTTTTGAGACTTATATTCTTATGCTGGAAGATCCTGTTTTTAGAAAAGAAGTTCGGGATTTTTACGAAAAAGAACTGTTTAATATAGAATATTCTGTTCAACTTAAGGCAGAAGAGTATGCTTCCAAATTAAAACAGGCAGGTAACTATTATCTTTCTGAACGGGCAAAAGATATTACGGATGTTTTTGACAGGGTTTTGGATGAAATGCTGGATATTCATCATTTTGATATTACTTCTGTTCCTGATGGTTCTGTAATTTTTGCAAATTCATTAAGTTCTGCAGATACAATTGTACTTTCAAAAAGAAAAATTGCGGGGCTGGCTTTATCGGAAGGTGGTGTTTCCAGCCATGTTGCCATTCTTGCAAGAAACTATGGAATTCCTACAGTTTTAGGTCTTGAAGACATAAGCAAGAAAGTACGAAATGGTGATACTGTTATCATTGATGGAAAATCTGCGGAAGTTTTAATAAATCCTGATTCCAGTACAATTTCTGAATATAAACAGAAAATTCGTGAAGAATATCAGCGTTCTGTAAGTTTACGAGCGTTTTTAAATAAACCGGCTGTTACAAAAGATGGAACTGAATTCAAACTTTATGCAAACATCGGTACTCCAGAAGAAGCTGAAATAGCAAAAGCTGAAGGTGCTGATGGAATTGGGCTTTTTAGAACTGAATTTTTATACATGGCACAAAATGGTGCTTCATTAAATGCGGCTGCCAGATCTTTCAGTGAACAGACTCAGTTTGAATGTTATAAGCAGGTTCTTGAAACTATGGGTGATAAGCCTGTAACAATCAGAACTTTAGATGCCGGTGGAGACAAACTTATTAATTCTGTTGATATTCCTGTAATGAATGAAAAAAATCCGTTAATGGGATTAAGAGCTGTCAGATTAAGTCTTGCTTGTCCAAATGTTTTAAAGACTCAGTTAAGAGCTTTGTATCGTGCTGGTTTATATGGAAATTTAAGAATTATGTTTCCATTAATTACAAGTGTCGATCAGGTTCAGAAATGTCTTGAAATTATTGAAGAAGTAAAAAAAGAATTGGATTATGAAAAAATCCCTTACAAATCTGATGTTCCTGTTGGAATTATGATTGAAACTGCGGCGGCTGCAATTGTTTCTGATTGTCTTGCAAAATACAGTGATTTCTTCAGTTTAGGAACAAATGATCTTACTCAGTATACTTTAGGTGTTGATAGAGAAAATCAGCATGTTGCAAATATTTATAATGAATTTAATCTTGCTATTTTAAGATTGATTCATCTTACAATAAAAAATGCAGATAAAGAAGGTGTTCCTGTTGCTGTTTGTGGAGAAATGGCCGGACATAAAGATAGCATTATGGTACTTGGTGGAATGGGAATCAGAAATTTAAGTATGAGCCCAAAATCAATTTCAAGTACAAAGGAATTGCTTTCACGATTTACAATTCAGGAACTGGAAGCAATATCAGCAAAACATTTAACATCCTTAAGAGTAGAAGAATAAGGATTTTTGAGGAAAACAATGGCAAAGAAAAAGAGTAAACCGGATTTTAGCAAACCAAAAAGTTTGATTGAAGATACAGAAAAAGAAGATGGAATGATTTCCGGTAATGTAGAAGATATGCCGGATTTTATAGATCCTTCAATTTCTCAAGATGAGATTCATGTAGAAGCTGATGGAACAGTTGTTACTAATGGTGAAGTAAAAGCTGAAGATTTAGAATATGATGGTCTTCCTTTAGTTGTAATTGCCGGTCGTCCTAATGTTGGAAAATCAACTTTATTTAATAGATTTCTTCACCGACGAATTGCAATTGTAAATGATCAGCCAGGTGTAACTCGTGACCCTGTAGAAGCAACTGCAATTATTAATAAAAAGCCAATTCATCTTGTTGATACAGGTGGTTATAAATTAACTCGTGATATTGGAACTAAAGAAGCTGAACTGGATGATTATGTAGTTGAACGTTCTTTAGATATGATAGAAAAAGCTGATGTTGTAATTCTTCTTCTTGAAGCTGGAGTTATTACAGGAGAGGATGAAGAATTTATTATTAAAATGCGTCCTTACTGGAATAAACTTATTGCTGCTGTAAATAAAACAGAAGGGGGCAAAAATGAAGCTGAAGCCTGGAATTATGCAAAATATGGTTTTGATGAATTAATTTTTATTTCGGCAGAACATGGTGACAGATTTGGTGAATTATCAGAACTGGTAGAAAAACGCTGTGATTTTTCGAAGGTAAAAATTTTATCATCAGACAGACCAATTAAAATTGCAATTTTAGGAAAACCAAACACAGGTAAATCAACACTTTCCAACAGATTAACTCATTCTGAAAATTCAATTGTATGTGATTATGCAGGAACTACAAGAGATGTTGTTGAAGGAGAATTTGAATATAGCGGAAGAAAATTCAAAGTTCTTGATACAGCTGGAATTCGAAGAAAGGCTCGTGTTAATGATGATGTCGAATATTATTCAGTAAATAGAGCAATTAAAACTTTGGACGAATGCGATGTTGTTTTTTTAATGATTGATGCGGTTGAAGGACTTGCAGAACAGGATAAGAAAATCTGTTCACTGGCATTTGAAAAGGGTCGTGGAATTATTTTTGTTTTGAATAAATGGGATTTACGGGAAAACAAAGATAATAAAGCGGTAAAAGCTGCTCGAGAATGGATAAACATCATGTTTGGTCAAATGGATTTTGCACCAATTCTTCCATTATCTGCTATCGAAGGTAAAGGTGTTATTGAACTTTTAAATACAACTTTAACATTGTATGAACAGTTAACAAGAAAAATTGATACATCAGCATTAAATAATGCTCTTCAGGATTGGTTGGAAAGATATCCGCCTCCAGCAAGTAAAACTGCACATTTTAAAATCAGATATATGACTCAGGTAAGTACAAATCCTGTTAATTTCCTGATTTTTGCTACACGTCCAGAAGTTGTACCAGAAACTTATATCACATATTTGAAAAATCGTATTCGGGAAGATTTAGGATACGAGCAGATTCCTGTTCAGCTGGAAATGAAAGGCAGCCGAACAAAGTGGGAAGATCGGGAACGTTAAGCAATGACATATACAATTGGACAGGTCGAAGAATTAACAGGAGTAAAAACACATATCTTACGATATTGGGAAGAAGTAATCCCAGGTTTTATTCCTCAAAAAGATATAAGCGGAAGAAGAATTTATACACAACAGGAAGTAGAATTAATTTTCCGCCTGAAATATTTAATAAATGAAAAAAAATACACTCTAGAAGGAGCCGGACAACAGATAATAAGAGAAGCTGGAACTCATCCAGAATCAGCAGATCTTATTCAGAAAATACATGAAACCCGGGCTCTTTTATCAGAACTTTTTATTAAAGTAAAAGAATTGTAATTTACTTCTCCCCATTATTAAACAGGAAACATTATGAGCGAAAAATTTTACGCCAAATTTACAGAATCTCCAAAAACAAAAAAGAATAGTAAGAAAAACAGTAAGCCCGAAAAAAAATTTTCTGGTGATAAAGGGGACAGGCTAAGTTCTCATAAAAGTGACAAAGGGGACAGGCTAACTCGTGATGCATTGCAATTCAAGTTGTTAAATTCCCAGTTTGACGAAAAATCAGTTCCAAAAGATGCAAAAAAAATTCTTGAAGATTTTGACAACTTAATTCAGAGTGTTCGACCACTTAATTCAAAACAACTTTTACAGCTTCCTGATAATATTCGTAATTTGTCCCATCAATTAACTGACCAGCGAAGTGAACGTCGTCTTGGTTATATGAATGAAAATGTTCAGCTTTCTGCATATGTTCGTTATTATACCTGGTGGAATCTTGTTAGACTTACAAGACTTTTTTCCAATCTGAATAAAAACTGTTTTCCTGAAAAAGATTGTATTTGTCTTGATAATGGCAGTGGTCCTTTAACAGTTGTTATTTCATTATGGCTTGCCCGACCTGAATTGCGTAAATTAAATTTAACCTGGTATTGTCTTGATGTTTCTTCAAATAGTATGGCATTAGGTGAAGATATTTATCTTTCAGTAGCTGCAAAACTTTTAGGAAATACCTGGAAAATTATTCGCGTAAAAGGTCCATTTGGAACATATATAAAAGAAAAAGCTGATTTTATTACTTGTGCAAATATGTTAAATGAACTTGATCAGGCTTCTGATATGCCTCCTGAATTTCAAACAAAAAAATATTTTGATCAGTTCAATTCTTATGCTTCAAAGGATACGAAATTTCTTTTAATCGAACCAGGAGTTCCAAAAGCTTCAAGAACATTGTCTTTGTTAAGAGAACGATTTATTAAGGCAGGAAAATTTGTTTGGGCTCCTTGTCCACATAGTTTCGATTGTCCAATGAACGGTTTTAAGGCTTATACAGGAAGTTCAAATAAATGGTGCAATTTTGCATTTTCAACAGAATCAGCTCCTGAAAAACTTCAAAAACTTTCCGAAAGATCAAAATTACCAAAAGAAAGAGCAACTTTATCATATCTTTCAGTAATTCCTGAGAATTTCAGAAAAACACAGGAAGCTGAAAATGAACTTTTACTCAGAATTGTTTCAGATTCCTTTAGAGTTCCTGGAGCAAATCAAGGTTTTTATGCCTGCAGTAAATTAGGATTAACATTAGTAAAACTTACATCAGATAAAAAAATAGTATCCGGAGATTTGTTAAAAGTTGAACTAAAAACATCTGCTGAGAATTTACAAACAGATCAGAAGTCCGGGGCAAAAATTATTGTAATCGGCTAAGTTCTCTATATATCAAAAATTTCAGCTTTATGAATGTTTCCCAGTGAATGAATATTATCTATCAGTTTATTTTGGGAAAGATTGTTTTTATTAATAAAATCATTTAAGTCAATTGTAAAGCGATTCATGGAAAAGTGCTGGAAAACGTAAACATTGTTCCATGGTGAAAAGTTAGCCTGTCCCCCACAACACATTTTATATGTTCTCTTTAACACATCTCTGTACGAAGTGAAAAATCCTTTATTCTTTAATTCTCCGTATCCAACCAGCCAGAGTTCTGGTTTTGATTCACCGTTTTGAGACAAAAGGGACAGGTTAATTTGTAACAAAGCCGTTTGTTCTGCCATCCAGTTTTGAGATTCCTGAATTAAATCTTTTACTTTTTCGCCACCTGCTGTCATCATTTTTTTAAGCTGATTTGTTTTAGCGCTATGTACAGGAGTTTTATTTAGAATTATTACATTTTTCCTAAAATCAACATTTAGTTCCTGGTGTCTTTTAAAAAATCCGTCTGCAATTTTTCCGGCTTGACCTACAAGATAACGGTTGTTTTTTAATAATTGTTCATCTTTTCCTGGATTATCACCAATTACTATAAGGCGGATTTCATCTTTTACAGTCAGTTTATCTAAATCTTTATTATAAACAATTGGCGTTTCAAAAGGATAATCTGGAGTTTTTGCTTCCTTTGCAGCCTGTTTTTGAAGTTCTTTTAAATCTGGAACTTTTTGATTCCATTCTTCTATTTTTTTCTTAAAATCGTCTTTAAATTTACAAAAATAATCCCATTGTTTTTGATTCATTTTTTAATCCTACTTATATGTTCTAAGAATATTATCAACTGCTTCAAGAATTTGTCTTTCTTTTTTTGTTCCTGATATTTCTGTTTTTTTTATAAAACCAACATTGTAATAACCCAGTGTATTTCCTGCTATATGACTTATAAATTCTCCTTTAAACGGCCCGTTTTCCAGAACAATTTGAGGAACCAGTCCAATTCCAAGTCCTAATTGAACCAGTGACATTATTGCTTCATTTCCTTCTGTAACTGCTGCAATGGTTGGTTTTACATTTCTTGACTTTATCCATTTGTCAAATCGGGTTCTTGCAATTCCGGTTTTTGGAAGAATCAATGGAACTGAAGAAACTATGTCCTGTGGTGATCCAGAAACTTGTGTATAAGGACCATTTTTTGAAGCTGCATAAACCAGAGGAGTTTTTGTAACACTTACAGTTTCCAGCATTGAAATTCCTGATTCAGGAATTGCTCCAACTGCAAGAGCAACTTTTCCTTCTTTTACTAATTCAATTGCTGCTGCCGGATCTCCTGTTTCAATTGAAAAATGAATGTCTGGGTATTTATCAGATAATTTTTTCAGAAAATCAGGAAGAATTGTATAACATGCTGTAACTGATGCATAAATTTGAAGTGTTCCGGTTACAGATTCGTTTGTCCCTGAAATTTCTTCTGCCAGATTTTTTTGTTTTTGGAGAGTATCTTTTGCAAATTTATAGAATAATTTGCCTTGCTCTGTAATAACTACTTGTCTGTTGCTTCTGTCAATCATTAAGGCCTGCATTTCATCTTCCAGACGGGAAACTATTCGGCTTAATGCTGAAGGGCTCATGTTTAATTTTGCCGCTGCTTTTCCAAAATGAAGAGAATCTGCCAGTGTTATGAATGCCTGTAATTCGTAGAAATTCAATTTTTTTCCTTCAAAACTACAAAATATATGGTAATATTATATTATAGAAAATGTCATTTAAAGGGTATCTTATGAAAAAAATTATTTCAATTATTTTGACAACTGTACTCAGTACATCTTTATTTGGTTTGGATATTTTTTCTTATGTTCCAGTAGTTGGTAATGTAAAAAATTATACTCAGGTTGATTATAATATAACATCAAAATTTGGAAGTTATTACAGAACACCGGTTGGAAAAACAATTCACACATTAAATGTTTCTGGAAAAGAAATTGAAACTACTGAACTTTCTGCAAAAGATGCAGTAATTGGAAAAACAGTAGCAACTTATGATATTTACGGAAATCTTACAGGAGAAACTTCCTACAGTAGTGATGATATTGTTTTATGGAATACAGTAATTAAATATGATCAGAATAAACGTCCAGTTGATTTATCTGAATTTGGTAAAAATAAACAGCTTAAAGATAAAATTATTTATACATATAATGATCAGGGCTTAAAATCTGAAGAAACAGGTTATGATAGCGAAGGAGCATTAATCTGGAAAGTTGTTTATAAATATACAGATGATAAAAAACTTGAAGTAATGACTGAATATGATGAAGACGGAATTTTCTGTTCTCAGAACAAATATACTTATAAACCAAATGGAAAGGTTGAAAGTATTGTTATTAAAGATGCTTTTACAAACACAGAACAGATTTTAGTTTTCAGATATGCATCAAATGATCAGCTTACAGAAGTAACAACTTTTGGTGATTTATCAAAAACAAATATTATTAAGAGAGTTTTGATAAAATACGATACATTGGGAAATGTTGCTAAAATAAGTGAATACAATGTTGCACCAAAATTTGGAACAATTGTAAATGAATTAGTTTCTGTTACTGAATATACATATACTTATTAATTAAGTTTGATTAAAATGAGAAAGACTGCATTTTTGAAAAGTGCAGTCTTTTCTTTTACATTAACGGTCCAACAATTCTGAAAATATATCCCAAAACCAATTGCCATTTCGGAATTTTTTTGTAAAGTTCCGGTGTTAATAAAATACTTTCAGATAAGGTTTGCTGAAAATCGGACTCGGCATCATTAACTGTTTTGTTATTATAAACAATAGAATTACATTCAAAGTGATGGTAGAAGCTTCTGTAATCAAGATTGATTGAACCTATTGATAAAAGTTTGTCATCAGAAATAAATTGTTTTGCGTGAATAAAACCTGTCTGATAGATATATATTTTTACTCCGGCTTCCATCAATATTTTCTGATAGATTTTTCCAACACAGAAAGAAATTAAATGATCAGGAACAGGAGGACAAATAATTGTTACATCAATACCTCTGGCAGCCGCAAAACATAAACTTTCAACCATCTGATTATCAATAATTACATAAGGAGTCATGATATGAACGTATTTTGTTGCTGTATTTAAAATGTGAAGATAAACATTTTCGGCAATATCTTCATCGTTGAATGCATCATCACCATAAGGAATTACAACACCTTTATCATTGTAAAGTTCATAATCACGCTTAATATATTTTTCGTAATCGTCATCTTCTTTTGTTTCCAGATTCCAGTTCTGAAGAAAAAGCATTGTTAAATTCTGAATTGCAGGGCCAAGAATTTTTATTGAAGTATCTTTCCAATATTTAAATTTATGAGGTTTTTGATTGAAATATTTGTTAGTAACGTTTACGCCGCCTGTATAACTGACTTTTCCATCAATAACAACAATTTTTCTATGATCCCGATTATTCAATTTAACAATATAAAGAGGCAATAATTTCTGGAAAATATGAGATTTAATTCCTTTTTCTTTTAATAGATTTTGATAAGATCTGGATGACATTATGATGGAACCAATTGCATCATATAAAAGACGAACTTCAACACCTTCTTTAACTTTGCGTTCAAGAATACTCATTATTTTTAACCAGGATTCATCAAGATCAATAATAAAAAATTCTATAAAGATAAATTCCTTAGCTTTTTCAAGTTCAACAAGTAAATCTTCAAAAAATGATTCACCATTTCTAAAATAGGAAACATTGTTATTTGTATGAGGTGCAAAATTTCCTTTATTCAGTAAATATTTTGAAATACTTGCAATGTCAGGATTATTGTTAATAATTTTTTCAGAAATTTGATTATCAGGAATAAACTTTACAGATTCAGTTTTAACTTTCTTCATTCGTTTTTTGAAAGAAATTCCACCCCAGTTCATATGAGTAATCATGTAAAGTGAAATTCCAAGAATAGGAAAAAAAATTGTTGGAATAAGCCAGGCGATTTTAAATTCATTTTTTCCCTTACAGTTTGTAAGATAAATCATAAACAAAAGAGAAAGAAATATGTTTAATCCAAAGATTACACTGATATAATCGTTCAGAATATTTGCAAAAAATGAAAAAACACCAATTTGAATTAAAACTAAAAGAACAGTAAGAAACAAGCGGCTTAAAAACAGTCTTTGAACTCGAGTTTTAACCCGCTTATTTTTTGCAACTACTCTAGAATAATCCTTATTTCTCCGCATAAGTTAAATATTATGGAATTATCTAAAAAAATCAATAATAGAGTTTTTAGTTTCCTATAATAATAGGACTATTTAAAGTCATTAATTTTGAAAGAGGAACTTTTTGAGAAATCTTTTTTCCAGTAGAATCAGTAATATTAATTGTAATCATGCTGGATTTGATTTCGTTTCCAATGGCAGAACCGTAGAAAGTTGAAAGAGTTTCAATATATTCTGATTCAGACATTTTTTCATCATTAAAGACTGGAGATAATAACATATCAAGAAGCATTTGAGTTGATTCTTCAGATTTATCGTAAAATTGTTTTAATAATTCAGGAGTGAGAATAAGTTTAATTTTTGATTTATCTTCTTTAAAAATTCCTGATGTAAACAAAATCGATTTTTTTGTTTTATCACTACCAGATGCAGTAAAAGATGAAAATCCTGTTACAGAAACTTTTACATTTGAAAATTTAGAATCAGTTAAATCTTTTACAATAGATTTTGAATCAATGATAGTATCAGTTCCTGCACTCTTTGCGTAATCTTTCAACATTTTTGAAAGAGCTGTTCCTGCTGCAGTAGAAAATGAAAAATCAGCAGTACCATCTTTATTGAAAGAAATATTCAATTCATTTGTACAGCTGAAAAAGAAAATGCTGCTTATTGTAATCAATAATAAAAATAGTTTTTTCATATTAAATCTCCGTTATAGTAAGTTAAACTTGGGTTTATAAAATTAACCATGTTCTTATTGGAAAGTAACGAAGTTTTTTCTAAGGTTTTTCTTAGAATTGCAAACATTGGTTGAACTAGTTCTTCATAAATTGGATCGGATGTGACAGGAGGGACAGGCTTCTTTTTCTCAGGTTGTTTTGTTTCAGGAACAACAGGCACTTTCTTTTCAGTTTTTGATGAATCTTGTGTGACAGGAGGGACAGGCTTAGTTGGTTCATCTTTTTTTTCTGTTACAGTTGATTTTGTATCTGAAAGTTCCCCTTTATTAATTTTGTCCAGAGTTTCCAGCAATCCTTCAACATCATATTCTTCAGAATCATCGAAATTATCTACAATTTTTCCAGAAGGTAAAAATTTTCTAGCACCTAAATATCTGGTACTCCAGTAAGTTTCAGTTAACGATGAAAGAACAACTCCCCGTTTAGGACCATCACTCAAAGCAGAAATAAACATATTGTTTCCAAGATAAATTCCAACATGAGTTACAATGCCTTTACTGGTAGTTTTAAAGAAAACCAAATCTCCAGGTTCTTTTGCATTTTCAAGAACAGGATCTGCGTAATCATACATTCCTTTCGCTGTTCTTGGCAGATTAATTTTTAATGTTTTTTTTGCTATGTAATAAATCAATCCGGAACAATCAAATTTATCTGGTCCATGTGCACCATAAACGTAAGGACATCCTAAATAGGTTTTTGATTCAGAACAAAGAGTTTCTCTGGCTTCCCGTGCTTTTTCGACTGGCATTGAAATTGATTCTGCACATAATCTGAAGCACGATAATGAGAACAGAAGGATGAGAATAAATGATAGTTTATTAGCTTTACTTGTTGATTTGATTGTTGATTCTATCTGCATACTTATATAAGTAGTTTATCGGAATAAAGAAACAAAATTTGAATGAAAATTGCTTTACAATTGAACCAATCTAATATATTTTTCTATTATATATAGGAAGATTTTTTTATTTAGGAGATTTTTATCAATGTCAAAGCTTATTAAAAGAAATCCCTGGAAGTTCCTTGATGAATATCGTGGAAAGGACTTTACAGGTGAATGGCCAACATTCCCAGAATTACTTAATATTCAGGTAAAAAGATTTGGTGAACGACCTTGTTTCACTGATTTTGAAGGTGAAAATGGAACAAAACGAACTTTTACATATTCTCAGGTAGTAGAAAATGTAAAGAAATTAGCATTATGGCTTATTGAAAATGGTTTGAAAAAAGGTGATAGAGTAGCTGTAGCTGGTAAAAACTCTCCTGAATGGGCAACTGCATATCTTGCTACTCTTTATGCCAGTGGAGTTGTTGTTCCTATAGCAGATAGCCTTCATGATCCAGAAACTGGAAATATTATTAATGCTTCAACACCAAAATTTGCTTTTGTTGATGATTCAAAAATTCCATATTTGAAAGAAAATTTTAACAAATTAACAGTAAAATCACTTACATCTTCAAGTCTTGAATCTTTTGTATATGATTTAACTGCATCAAAATCAGTAGATTGGAATGAAGCTGTTGTTGAAAATGATCTTGCATTAATAATGTTTACATCAGGAACAACAGGAAATCCTAAAGGAGTAATGCTTACTCATAAAAATATAATTTCAGATGCGTTCATAGCTCAGACAAATCTTGATATTTATTCAACCGATGTATTCTATGCGTTGCTTCCAATTCATCATGCATACACAATGATGGCTGCTTTTTGTTGTCCAATTTCTGTTGGAGCCGAAATTGTTTTTGGAAAATCACTGGCAGTCACAAGATTGATGAAAGAATTACGGGAAGGAAAAATCTCGATTATGCTGGGAGTTCCTCTTCTTTATAATAAATTGCTGACAGGAATTAACAAAGGTATTTCATCAAAAGGTGCATTTGTTGTTGGATTTATTAAGATGATGAGAGGATTGTCATTCTTAGTAAAAAAACTTACTGGTAAAAATATCGGAAAGAAATTATTTAAAGCAGTTCTTCAGCAGGCAAATATTTATACATTAAGAGTAGCAATTTGTGGTGGAGGCCCTCTTGCTAAATCTGTATTTAAACAATATCAGGCAATGGGACTTGAATTTATTCAGGGATATGGATTAACAGAAACATCACCAATTATTGCTTTAAATCCTTGTGAACATTTCAAAATAAAATCAGTTGGAAGAGATTTTTCTCCTTATGAAGAAATTAAAATTATTCCGGCCGATATTGTTGAAACAAAGATAAAAGGGCATTTAGTTGGAGAAATAGTTGTAAAAGGTCCTATGGTAATGCAGGGATATTATAATATGCCGGAAGAAACAGCAAAAATGTTTACCGAAGATGGATTCTTAAAAACCGGTGATCTTGGCTGGATGGATGATGAACATTATATCATGCTTTGTGGGCGTGCAAAGAATTTGATTGTTACCAGTGGTGGAAAAAATGTATATCCAGAAGAAATCGAAGATGCATTCCAGTTATATTATGACATTTCACAAATTACAGTAAGAGGATACTATAAGGATGGAGACGAAACTTCTGAAGAAATTGAAGCTCTTATCTATGTCAATGATGATTTGTACAAACGTTTAGGACTGACTAGAAGTGCAGAATTTGTTCAGAAAGAGGTTTATGCAGAAATAATGAAAATTGTTGGAAAAGTAAATAAAAATCTCTTGAGTTATGAACAGATTTCAAAAGTTTCGATTCTAAAAGAACAATTAGAAATGACTCCATCACAAAAAGTAAAACGTAATTTTGTTGCAAAAATATATAGTGATATAAAATAGAAAAAAGCAGCCTTCGGGCTGCTTTTTTTATTACGGCTCGTGAGCCGGTGCGCATGCTTGCAGGCGCACAAACAACCACCCGC